>JAEZYO010000015.1 GCA_023419055.1 Pseudomonadota bacterium
GAGGAGGAGCAACGCAGGAATGCGACGCGGATCTGTAGGCCAGCGACGGGAGAGGTTCTAGGACCGGCTCTAAGGCTTCGGCTTCCACTTCACGTAAAGGACGCGCCCCCGATCGAGCGCGTCAACGGGAACCTCCGAGCCGAGCTCGATGGTGGTCCCGTGGGCGCCCGCGAGCACGAGCGCGTCGAGGGCGGCCCAATCCAATTCTTCGTTCTTGCTGAAAACGGCCTCGTCCAGGAGTACTTCCCAGCCCGCTCCGCCGTGCTGAAGTCTCACTCTCGGATTCGCCATGCTGGCTTTGGCGCGACGAGATAAGCACTCGCCGCGACCCCGCAAGGGGGGTTGAAGGCGGCGCTGTTTCGCTCGACTGGGGCGGTGAAGATCCCGGCGTGGGCCCCGGTCCGCCGCGGTGATCGGATCGAAAGATCTTCGGCCAACGAGCGCCGTTCGGTGGCCCTCTGGCCCAACCCCGGCGATCGGGTTAGCGTAGCCGTCCCCCGATGACGCCTCGACGCCATCTCCGGCTGACACGTTGGCTCCGAGCCAGCTTGCGAGGCTTGGTGGCGCTGGTGCTCGTGCTGGTGCTGCCGTCGCGACCAGCGATGGCCGTCTGCTTCGGGGAGCTCGGAGCGAGGGTCGATACGGCGCCTTCGACCGGCGGAGAAGAGCGCGAAGACGACGGCTGCTGTCCGTCGAAGCGCGCCGCCTCCGAGGAGAAGGAGCCTTCGCGGGGTGAATCGCAGCACGAGCCTCACGAGTCCGGCTGCCCCTGCCACGGCGAGTGTCCGCCGGGTTGCACCATGGCTTGCGGGTTCGCGGCCGTGGTCCTTTCCATGCAGCTCGAGCTCGGACCCGTGACGCGCGTGCGAGTCGTCGACGCCGAGCCCGTGGCTGCTCCGCCCGACGGAGTCGGGCCCGAGATCCTGCACGTCCCCCGCTGACGGGTTGGCGGCTGCGCTACCCGCGCAGGCGCCCTTCCACCGCGTTCGCGCGTCGAAGGAGACGTGGCGGATGCTCTTGGTGTGCTCATGTGCGCGCTCGCGTCGAGAGGACGCGACGCCTGCGGACGCGAGCACGCTACGACCCGTTTGCGGAAAGAAATCACGATGATGATGAAGCTCTTTCGTATCGCGATGCCCTTGCTATGGCTCGCGCTGAGCACCCCCGCCTGCTCGAAAAAGTCCGCCGAAGAAGGTTCGAGCGGCACCCCCGCTGCGGCAGAGCACGCCCCCAGCGGAGTGAAGCCCGGATCCCACGAGGACTGGTGCGGTGAGCATCAGGTCCCCGAGAGCCAGTGCACGCGCTGTAACCCGGATTTGGTGCCCGCCTTCAAGGCCACCGGAGATTGGTGCGAGGAGCACGGCCTCCCCGAGTCGCAGTGCCTGAAGTGCAACCCCGAGCTCAAGATCACGCGGCCGCCGAAGGGGCAGTGATGCGACGCCGACGCGTGTTCCTCGGCCTCGCGATGCTCCTCGTCGCGGGCTGTGAGCGACAGGGAGCGCCCGGGACCGAGGCGAGCTCCAAGCCTCGCGCCGTCAAGGTGCCGGCCTCTGCCGAGCTTTGCGAGCACGGCGTGCTCAGGTCAGTGTGCCCCAAGTGCAAGCCGGCGCTCGCGGCGGTCTTTCAGGCAAAAGGAGACTGGTGCTCCGAGCACGGCTTTCCCGAGTCGTTCTGTCCGATTTGCCACCCCGAGCGGGGCGGGAAGCCGAAAACCGAGGTCAACGCCGACGGTGCGCCCGCGGACGGGACCAAGGTGCGGTTCAAACACAAGGAGGTGGCCCAGCGTGCGGGCATCGAGATCGTGAAAGCCGAGCGACGTGAAGCGGCGAGCGGCGTTACGGCCCTGGCGCGGCTCGCCTACGACGCCACCAAGCTGGCCGAGCTCAACCCTCGCTCGCCCGGTGTGGTGCGAGCGCTCCGCGTGGACGTCGGCGCGCGCGTGAAGAAGGGGCAGACGCTCGCGACCATCGACAGCGCAGAAATAGCGGCGGATCGCTCGCGCCTGGTCGCGGCGGGCGCCAGGGTGGAGCTCGCGGAGCAGAACCTGAAGCGCACCGAGCAGCTCGCCCAGGAAGGGATCTCGTCCGAGAAGCAGCGGCTCGAAGCTCGGCAGGAGCTCGAGCAGGCTCGAAGCGACCGCACCGCGCTCGCGGCGGCGCTCTCCGCGCTCGGAGCGAACAGCGGCAGCGCGGGCTCCTATCAGCTCGTGGCGCCCATCGCAGGGACCGTCACGGAGCGCCGGGCGACCATTGGCAAGCTGGTGGAGCCGAACGAGATCTTGTTCGAAATCGTGGACACCTCATCGCTCTGGGCCGAGGTCGACGTACCGGAAGAAGAGCTCGGGCGCGTCGCGGTGGGCCAGGAGATGACCTTGATTCTCGATTCGCTGCCGGATCGACGCTTCGAAGCGCGCATCGACTACCTCGCGCCCGCGATCGATCCGCACACACGGACCGCGCGCGCTCGCGCCGCGATCCCGAACGCCGACGGCGCGCTGCGCGCCCACATGTTCGGGCAGGCCAAGATCGCCGTGAGCCCTGCGGCGTCCGTCGTCAGCGTGCCGAAGAGCGCCGTTCAGAAGGTCAAAGACGTGCGCCTCGTGTTCGTGCGGCTCGCCGAAGACCTGTTCGAGGCGCGGCGCGTGACGCTCGGCAGGGAGCTCGGGGCGTTCGTCGAGGTGACCCGAGGTCTGAAAGACGGTGAGGAAGTCGTGACGACCGGCGCCTTCTTGCTCAAGACCGAGACGTTGAAGGACAGCATCGGCGCTGGCTGCTGCGACACGAAGTGAGATGCTGAGCCGCGTCATCGAGTGGTCGCTCGGGCATCGCCTGCTGGTGCTGCTGTTCTCCGTCGCGCTCGCGGTAGCGGGCATCTTCGCGTTCCAGCGCCTGCCCCTCGACGCCTTCCCCGACACGACGCCGGTCCAGGTGCAGGTGAACGCCGTGGCGCCCGCGCTGGCTCCGCTCGAGCTCGAGCGCCAGGTGACGGCCCCGATCGAGCAAGCGCTCGGCGGGCTCCGAGGTCTGAAAGAAGTGCGCTCCTCGACGCGCTTCGGGCTCTCGCAAATCACCGCCATTTTCGAAGACGATACGGACGTCTACCTCGCGCGACAGCTCGTCTCCGAGCGCCTCTCCGAGGTCGAGCTGCCGAGCGGCATGGCACGCCCGCGGCTCGGTCCGGTGGCGACCGGGCTCGGAGAAGTCTTCCACTACACTTTGTCGAGCGACGAGCAGAGCCTGGCCGAGCTCCGCGCGCTCCACGATTGGGAGATCAAGCCCCAGCTGCGGTCCGTGCCCGGGGTCGCGGAAGTGAACTCGTGGGGCGGCGATGAGCGCCAGTATCAGGTGGTGATAGACCCGCAGACGCTCCACAGCCGTGACTTGACGCTCGCGCAAGTGGCTGAGGCGATCGAAAAGAACAACGCCAACGTGGGCGGCGGACTCATCGACGAGGCCGGGGAATCGAGCCCGATCTCGGGAGTCGCGCTGGTGACCGATGAAGCTCAGATCGGCGACATCGTCATCGCAGCAGAAGGCGGAGTGCCCATCCGGGTGCGGGACGTCGCCAAGGTCGTCGAAGGAAGGGAGATCCGGCGGGGCGCCGTGACCGCGGACGGAAAGGGAGAAATCGTCCTCGGGCTCGGCTTCATGACCATGGGCGAGAACAGCCGCGAGGTGACCGCGCGCCTCGCCACCAGGCTCGAAGAGGTGCGAAAGACGCTGCCTCCCGGCGTCGAGCTCGACGTCGCCTACGACCGGGCGACCCTGGTCGACCAGGTGCTCTCGACCGTACGGAAGAACCTGCTCGAGGGGGCGCTGCTCGTGGTGGCGGTGCTGTTCGCGTTCCTCGGCAGCTTTCGAGCCGGGCTCATCGTCGCGCTCGCCATTCCGCTCTCGTTGCTGTTTGCGTTCGACGCCATGCTGCGCGCGGGGATCGCGGGCAGCTTGATGAGCCTCGGCGCGCTCGATTTCGGCCTGATCGTCGACAGCTCGGTCATCATGGTCGAAAACTCCGCGCGGAGGCTCGCCCACGATCGCAGCGAGCGCAACAAGCTCGAAGTCATCCGCGACGCGGCCCTCGAGGTACGGAAGCCCACGCTCTTCGGCGAGCTCATCATCATGGTCGTGTACCTCCCGGTCCTGTTCTTGGAGGGGGTGGAGGGAAAGCTGTTTCGACCGATGGCGCTCACCGTGATCTTCGCGCTCGCCGGCTCGATGCTGCTCTCGGTCACGCTGATGCCGGTACTCGCGAGCCTGCTCCTCCCGCGCCGCATGCGCGAAAGAGAGACCTGGCCCGTGCGTGCCGCCAAGCGCGTGTACGCGCCTCTCTTGCGCGGAGCGCTCCGCTATCGCTACGCCGTGCTCGCCGGCGCCGCCCTCTTGCTCGGCAACGCCGCCTTCCTCGCGACGCGGCTCGGCTCGGAGTTCGTCCCGGAGCTCAAAGAAGGCTCGATCGTCATCAACACCGTGCGGCTCGCCGGGGTCTCGGCGGACGAGACCATCCGCTACGGGACCGAGCTCGAGCGCCTGCTGCTCGCCCAGTTTCCGGACGAGATCGAGCGGATCTGGAGCCGCAGCGGGACCGCTGAGGTAGCGACGGACCCGATGGGGCTCGAGCTCACCGACGTCTTCGTCACGCTCGAGCCGCGGGATCGCTGGCGCCGCGGAAAGACTCAAGAAGAGCTGGTTCGCGCGATGGAGCGCGAGCTCTCGGTCATGCCCGGCATGCGCCTCGCCTTCCTCCAGCCGATCGAAATGCGCGTGAACGAGATGGTAGCCGGGATCAGGAGCGACGTCGGCGTCAAGATTTTCGGCGACGATCTCGATGTCTTGAAGCAGACGGCGCGCGAAGTCGACGCGGTGCTGAAGAAGATCCCGGGAGCCGAAGACGTGGCCAGTGAACCCATGACCGGGCAGTCCACGGTCCAGATCGAGGTGGATCGAAGCGCCATCGCTCGCCACGGCATCGCCGCGAGTGACGTGCTCGACGTGGTGGCCTCGCTCGGCACTCGCGAAGTGGGCAAGCTCCAGGACGGGCAGCGACGCTTCCCCATCACGCTCCGCATCGACGACCGGTACAAGAAGGATCCGGCGAGCATCGGGCGCATCCTCGTGGTCTCTCCCGGAGGCGATCGGATCCCGCTCGCTCGGCTGGCCAAGATCTCGATCGTGGAGGGGCCGACCACCGTGGCGCGCGAGTGGGGCAAGCGTCGAGTGGTGGTCGAGGCGAACGTGCGAGGCCGGGACGTCGGCAGCTTCGTGAAAGAAGCGATGTCGGCGATCGAGCGCGAGGTCGCGCTCCCAGCGGGCTATTTCGTGCGCTACGGCGGCCAGTTCGAGCACCTCGAGCGCGCGGAGCAGCGCCTGCTCGTCGTGGTGCCGATGGCGCTAGGCCTGATCCTGGTCCTGCTCTACCTCACCTACGAAAGCATGCTCGACGCGCTGCGCGTTTTCTTGGGCGTGCCCTTCGCCGCGGTGGGCGGCATCATCGCCCTCTGGCTCCGGGACATTCCCTTCAGCGTGGCCGCCGGGGTGGGGTTCGTCGCGCTCTCCGGCGTCGCGGTGCTGGGAGACATGGTGCTGGTCTCGACGCTGCGACAGCTCGAGAAGGAAGGCGTGCCGCTGCGGCGCGCGATCGAGCTCGCGACGGAACGCCGACTGCGTCCGGTGCTCATGACCGCGCTCGTGGCGGCGCTCGGCTTCGTGCCGATGGCGTTCAACACCGGCCTCGGCGCGGAGGTGCAGCGCCCGCTCGCGACGGTCGTGATCGGCGGCGTGATTTCTTCCACCCTGCTCACGCTCGTCGTGCTGCCGGTCCTCTACGAGCTGCTCGCGGGCAAAGGCGCCCGCCAGTAACCACTCGATCTAGACCTTCAGACATGTAATGAGGTTGATTCATGTCTAGTAAACTCGCTAGGCGAGACGAAAGTGAGTGTCACCAATGGACGTTCTAGCCGACGTCCTGTCGGTCACACGGCTGGGCGCGACCGTGATCGCCCAAGCCGAGCTCGTGCCGCCCTGGGGGCTCCTCATCGACCCGATCGCGGAAGCTCACGTCCACGTGGTGCAACGGGGGAGCTGCTGGCTACGCGCCGGAGAAGCGCGGCGCCCCGTCCGTCTCGATCAAGGCGACGTGGTGTTGATTCGCGGCGGGGTCGGGCACTCCCTCTGTGACGACCCGAAAACGAAGCCTTTGCCACACGAGCAGGTGCTCGCTGCGATGCCCCGTCGCCTGGCGGCGCTCAGTCCTTCTCGCGCGCATGAAACTACCGTCGTGCTCTGCGCCAAGTACCTGTTCGAGCACGTGGGGCCGCACCCGCTGACGTCGCTCCTTCCTCCCCTCGTTCACCTGCGCGCTCACGAAGCGGAGCGCCACGTGCAGCTGCAGCTCTTGCTCCAGCTCTTGCGACACGAGGCGAACGATGCCGGGAGCGGGTCCGAGCTGGTGGTCCCTCGCCTGGTGGACAGCTTGCTCGTTTTCGTGGTGAGAGCCTGGCTCGATGGCCAGCCGGTGGGCGCCGGCGGCTGGTTCGGCGCGCTGCGCGATCCGGCGATCGCGAAGGCGCTCTCCTTGATTCACGAGCAGCCACGAGAAGCCTGGACCGTCGAAAGCCTCGCTCGCCGGGTCGCCCAGTCGCGAGCCACCTTCGCGCGACGCTTCGCCGAGCTCGTGGGCGAGCCGCCCGTGGCCTACCTCACGCGCTGGCGCATGTGCCTCGCGGCCAAGCTGCTCTCCGAGAGCGAAGCCTCGCTCGACCAGATCGCCGAGCGGGTCGGGTACGAGACGGCAGCTGCGTTCTCCAAGGCGTTCAGCCGCAGTCACGGTGAGGCGCCTGGGCGCTTCCGTGCGCGGGCCAGGGAGCGGAGCGCGCGGGCACGCGTCGCCAGCCCGGGAACCGAGCGACTCGCGCGATGAGACGAACGGACATGAATGAGTCCTTCCCGGACGTTTTCGTGGCGAGCGCCGTCACTATCTTCCGGGACGATGTTCATCGTTCTTCTCAAATTCTCCGACGACACGAGCCAGGCAAGGGAGCTCGCGGCAGCCCACGGCGAGTGGATCAGACAGGGGCTCGAAGACGGCATATTCCTCCTCGTGGGCAGCTTGCAGCCCCGCCTGGGAGGCGGAGTGTTGGCGCACCGCACGACGCTCGCCGAGCTCGAGGCCCGGGTCTCCGCCGATCCGTTCGTCGCTCACGGAGTGGTCAGGGCGGAGATCCTGGAGCTTATCCCGTCGAAGGGCGACGCACGCCTCGACTTTCTTCTCCACTCCGGCTCGTGACGCGCCGAAGCGCCGGGTCAGGACGAGTGCAGCGCGCCGGCTTCCAAGTAGATGAGCTTGATCTCCGGATGAGCGCGCCGAAGGCTGGCCTCGATCCGGGCCACGGCGCCCTTGATCTCGTCTCCGGAGAGGCCTGACCGGAAATCGACGTCGAGGTTGAGCAGGAGCTCGTCCGGTCCGAGCTGCATGGTCAGCGGCTTGCCGATGTGGGAGACGGCACTATCGGCGCACGTCAGCTCCGTGATGCTTCGCAGGAGCTCGGGATCGCTGCTCTCTCCAATCAAGAGCGCTCGGCTCTCCATCGCGAGCAGGACCGCGACCGTGCACAAGACCGCGCCGACTCCCAGAGAGGCCACGCCGTCGTAAGTCGCGTCCCCAGTCAGGTGTGAGGCCAGCACGCCCCCAAAAGCAAGGGCGATACCGAGCACAGCGGCCACGTCTTCACCGACCACCATGAAGACCGAAGGATCCTTGCTCCGGCGCACCGCGCCCCAGACAGAACCGCCACGATCGCGCTTTCGAAGCTGACGAATCGCCACGGCGAGGGAAGCGCTCTCGAACACCAGCGCCACGGCGAGCACGATGAACGTGACGGTCGGATCCTTCATCGGCTCCGGGTGGCGAAGGTGCACGAACCCCTCGTAGATGGACATGCCCCCGCCCACTCCGAAGAGGACGATCGCGACGATCAGGCTCCAGAAATAGAGCTCCTTTCCGTGCCCGTACGGGTGGCGCTCGTCCGGCGGTCGCTTGCTCAGCTTGAGGCCGAGCAGCAAAAGGAGCTGATTGCTCGAGTCCGCGGCGGAGTGGATGGCCTCCGAGATCATCGCGGAGCTGCCGCTCAGGCTGGCCGCGACGAACTTGGCCGCGGCGATGCCGAGGTTCGCGAGCAGCGCGCCGTAGACCGCGATCGGTCGATGGGCTCGGGAGCGCATCGTTCAGGGGTCATGCACGCAGAGTGCCGCCCGTCGCCTCGGTTCTCCAAGAAACGCGTCGGAGATCGTTGACACGTCGGAACCTTCCGACATATTGTCCTCCATGTCCGAAGTCGATGTCTTTGCTGCCATAGCGAACCCGGTGCGGCGGGAAATCCTCGTGCATCTCCGCAAGGGGCCGCGCAAGGTGAGCGACCTCGCGAGCGAGTTCGCCGTCGGACGGCCCGCCGTGTCGGAGCACCTACAAGTGCTGCGGAGGGCCGAGCTGGTTCGTGAAGAGCCGCGAGGGCGAGAGCGTTACTACCACCTCGATCCGAGGCCCTTGGCGGAGGTCGAGAGCTGGCTCGACGTGTTCGAACGCTATTGGAAGCAGCGGCTCGGCGATCTCCAACACCTACTCGACGAAGAGGAATCATGAACGATCGTGACGACAGGAAGCGCGGGACGATTCGCCTCGAGCACGTCTACACCCACCCTCCCGCGCGTGTCTGGCGCGCGCTGACGGATCCCGAACGCGTGGCGCGCTGGTGGGCTCCGGGCGACATCCGGGCGGAGGTCGGGCACCGCTTCGAGATGGACATGGGTAAATGGGGGATGCAGCCGTGTGAGGTGCTCGCCGTCGAGCCCGAGCGCCTGTTCCGCTATCGGTTCGCGCAGCCGACGCTCGACACCATCATCACGTGGGAGCTCGCGCCCGAGGGCGGCGGCACGCGGCTCACGCTCACCCACGAGGGTTTCGATCTCGACTCGCCGGTGGGGCGGAGCGCCTACGAGGGCATGAAGCCCGGCTGGCCCGAGATTTTGCGCCGCATCGAGGGCACGCTCGATTGAGCGCAAGGCTCGTCAGAGGATCTTGGGGAAGCTCAGGAGCAAGCCCATCACGGCGAGGAGGATGATCCCGGCGACCGCGTTCATGAAGATGCGGGTGGACCTCGCGTCGATCTTCGTGCTGACGCCGGCGAAAAACAGCGCCGTCGCCAAGATCACGGTGGTGGAGACGTAGCGGTCGGAACGGATGTTGGCCTCGAGCCCTGCGGCCACTTCCTCCTCGGCGGCCTGGCTCAAGCGCTCCGCCTTCTTGCGGCTCTCGAGCTGATACTCCGGCATCTCGAAGGGAGTGGTCGGCGCGTTCGGATTGCTGAACGGTCGCGTCGCGAGCCAGGCGTCGACGGCCGGCCGGAACTCGCGCCGGAAGCGCGCGTACATGAACCCCGAATGCTTCGAGCGGTCAGGTCGATAGGTGTCGCTCTGCGCGTCCGCGGGAGCCTTCGCTCGTTCGTCGTTGACCGCCTCGAACCAGCCCGAAAAGAGCGCCGAGTCGAGCGCCAGCTGTTGCTCGGCTTTGGTGGACGCTTCGGTCGCCTGGGTGCGCGCCGCGGCCGCGCGACTGAACTCGATGGTCTGCAGGCTGCTCCACCTCGAAGCTTGGAACGCCGCCCACGCGGTGAGCGTACCGCCGAGCGCCAGGATGAGCGCCGAGTAGAGCTCGAGGCGCTTCATGGTCAGCCGCGGAAAGAGCTGGGGCGGGCGTTTCAACGGGGCCGAACCCGTGTCCGAGAGCGTGCTGGTCACGCTCGGGAACGCGGCAAGCGGTGTGCCCGCACTGGGGCGAGGCCAGGTTGCCCCGAAGCTGCGGGACAGAGGGGCCCCACGCCGCGCGACGCGGCGAAAGCGTCAACCTCCGAGCGGGCTCGCCACGCGGTCTCGTTCTACAATCGCCGCATGTCGGCGCTCGGCGAGATCCCGCGTGACGCGCTCGGGCTCGGGCTGCGCGTGGCGCACTATCCGTACCTGTTCGAGCACTGGCCCGAGATCGATTATTTGGAGATCATCAGCGAGAACTTCTTGGGCGACGCGCTCCCGCCGCGCCGAAAGCTCGATCGGCTGAAGGAGCGCTACCCCATCGTTCTTCACGGCGTCGGCCTCAACATCCTCGGGCCCGCCCCGCCCGATCCCGCCTACCTCGATCGACTCTGCCGCCTCGCGGATTCAGTGAACGCGCCGTTCGTCACGGACCACCTATGTTGGTCGGGTGCGCACGGCGTCAGCCACCACGACCTCTTGCCGGCGCCCTACGTGCCAGAGCTGGTCGATCTGGTCGCGGAGCGCGCGGCGCTCGTGCAAAGAGCGCTGGGTCGGCCCTTCGGGCTCGAGAACCTCTCGAGCTATGTCGAGTTCGAGCAGTCGACGATGACGGAGTGGGACTTCTACGCCCAGGTGGTGAAGGAGGCCGGCTGCCACTTCATGCTCGACATCAACAACGTCTACGTGTCGAGTCAAAATCACGGCTTTCCTCCGGAAGAGTACCTCGCGGCCATCGACTTCTCGCGCGTGCTCCAGGTTCATATCGCCGGGCACACGCGCGAACCGAGCGGCACGATCATCGACACGCACGACCACCCCGTCGCGGACGCGGTCTGGAAGCTCTACGCCGAGACCTTTCGCGCAACCGGCCCCTTCCCCACCTTGCTCGAGTGGGACGATCGCATCCCACCACTACCCGCGGTGCTCGACGAGCTCGCCCGAGCCGGGCAGTGTCGAGCGTGAACGGCCGCGGCTCGCCAGCCTGGCTCGTCGAGCTAGAAGAGCGCTTCGGTCGAATGCTGCGCACGCCGCTCGACTCGAGCAGTGGCACCTTCCGCGCGCGCCACGACGCCTATGATCCCGAGCTCGTGAACGCTGTCTCGCCGGGACCTCGCGGCTCTGCCCGCGAGCGGCTGGCGGTCTACCAGCGACAATACTGGTTTCGCCTGTTCACGGTGCTCCAGGGCGCTTACCCGCTCACGTCGCGGCTGCTCGGGCTCTTCCGCTTCAACGAGCACGCAGTGAGGTTTTTGACCGAACATCCACCCCAAGGGTGGGATCTGGACCAGGTCGCGGACGGTTTCGACGCCTTCTTGGCACGCGAGCTCGCGGGTTCGGAGACGGTCGCGCCCCTTCCGCCCGCTGCTCCGCTCGCGACCGAGGCGCTGCTCGAGGCGAGCCGCATCGACGCGGCGTTTCACCGCGTCTTCCGCGCTCCCGAGGCGAGGCCTTACCAGCCGAGCGCCGCGGACGCCGCGCACTTGCTCGACGGTAGGCTGTTGCTGTCGCCGGCCGCCGCGCTGCTGGTCGAGCACTGGCCACTCTGCGCGACGCGCGCGGGGGCGCTCGAAAAGTCGGGGGAGAGCGCGCTGGAGCTGCCGCCGCGGCTCGATGAACCGCTCCATTTCGTGCTGCGGCGCCGGGACCTCGCGCTCTGGCTCTCACCGTTGGAAGCGCGGGAAGCCGAGCTCCTCGACTTGCTCACCCGGTACCCGGTGGGCGAGGCGCTCGCTCTCCTCGAAGAGGGCTGCGCCACGGACGAAGAACGAAGCGCCCTGCCCGCGCGAGCTCGGCGCTGGCTCGCGCGCAGCGTGGAGCTTGGGCTCTGGGTCGGGCTCTCACAAGCGCCCGAGTGAAAAAGCGGAAGCGTCCCGGGATTTCTCGACTAGCCTTCACCGCGACTCATGACGCGACCCACCCCATCGTCGAAGACGCCGAGAGCGAGCCGGAAACTGATGAGCGCCGCCCTGGTAGGGCTGCTCGGCGTGCCCCTTTCAGCATGTGGCGGTGAAGACGCGCAGGCGGATGAGCCCGCCATCACGTCCTCGCGCGTCGTCCCCGGCCTCACGCTCGAAGCGTTCACCGCCCAGTGTGACGAACGCCACGGCACCGTCGAGATCATCCCGCACTGCGGTGGAGTGAACACGTGCCGGGGCATGTCGTACGACACCGAGACCGAAGTCTTGACCGAGCACACCTGCAAGGGGCTCAACACTTGCGGCGGCTTCAGCTGCGTCGTGCCCGGCTAGCCGGCAAGAGCTTCAGTCTTCCCTCTCGCTGAACGGGTCTGCGAAGTCGGGGTTTTCGACGAAGCCCCGATCGGTGAGCGACTCGAGGAAGGCGACTACATCGTCGATCTCCTCGTCGGTCGCCACGAAGCCTCGAACCAGGCCGGACTTGAGCGGGCTCTTGCGGCCGTCACCGGCGGCCGGCCCTTCTTTCGTGACGGTGCCGCCGGCGGCGTAGTGGAGCACCACGTCGCGGAGCGTCGCGATGCTGCCGTCGTGCATGTACGGCGCCGTGAGCGCCACGTTGCGCAGGCTCTGCGGGCGAAAGAGGCCGCGATCGTCGGGATCGAGCGTGAGCTCGTAGAGCCCCTGATCCTGAGCGGGGTAGCTGCCCTCACCGTCGACGTCGTAAAGCCCATTGTTGAAGAAGGGGTAGCGAACGGCGCCCTCCTTCGTGTTCGCGTCGCGGTAGGAGATGGTCGAGTTCGTGCCAGAGTGGCAATGAAAGCACTCGAAGCGTTCGCCGTTGAAGAGCGCGAGGCCGCGGCGCTGTTGCTCGGTCAGCGCGGACTTGTCGCCCGCGACGTAGCGATCGTAGGGGCTGTCGGCGCTGAGCAGGGTGCGGCAGAAGGTCGCGAGCGAAAAGACGATCTTCTCCACGGTGGCGCCGCTCTCGCTGTCCGGGAAGGCCTGGGCGAAGAGCGCGGCGTACTCCTCGTCCGCGTCGAAGCGCGCAAGGACTTCGTCCACCTTGCCGTCGGTGACGCCGAGCTCCACCGGCTGATCACCGCGGATCGGTACCGGCAGCTGATCCTCGAGCTCGAGCAAGCCGTGGTTGGCCCAGGTCAGGGTCGAGAAATACGCCACGTTGGCGAGCCCCGGGCTGTTGCGTACCAGCACGTCTCCGGTCGAACCGGACGGCGTCTTCAGGCCATCGCTGAAGGCGAGGCTCTGCACGTGGCACGTCTCGCACGACTGCGTCTCGTTCCCCGAGAGTCGCTTGTCGTAAAAGAGCCGGCGCCCGAGCTCGATCTTCTCGCGGCTCGGCGGGTTGTAGGACGGGATCGCGGGCAGCTCGAGCGCGTCCGGTACCCGCAGCAACTCGCGAAGCTCCGCCCGGTCCGGCCCCCCCGAGCCTCCGGACGGCACAGACTCCGGGTCCGAAGCGCACGCGAGCCCCAGGCTCGGCGCCAGGAGGAGGAGACTGACCTGCGGGCGCAGCGTCGACATCAGTGCCTGACGAACACCGTGTCGCTCTCGGCGTCAGCGTCGCCGGTCTGGATAGCGACGCCGAGGTTCGCGAAGGTCGGCGCGCAGTCCGGTTGCTGCGGCGAAGAGTGACATTCCACCCCGGGCCCCTCTCCGATGACCTCGAAGGTCGCAGCATCGTAGATCGGAGAAACGAAGTCGATGCCGGCGAGCAGGCTCGAAAGGTCCACGGCGACGCGGTCGTTCTCGAGGTCGAAATCCGAGAGCGCCACCGCGGGCGTGTTGACGAAGTCGCAGCGTTCGCGATCTTCGAGCGCGAGCCCGTCGGCGGGCCCGCAGCCGCGGCTCCCGAGGTGCAGGTAGCCTTCACCCGTCTCGCCTCCGCTCTCGATCGCGAAGTTGAAGACGAAGTGCCGGTAGCCACCGGCCCAGCTCCAATACATCTCGTCGAGCGGCGATGGCGCGCCCTCGGGGCTGTGCTCCGCGATGATCTCGCCCATCAGCTTCTGCGGAACTCCGACGTCGAAAGAAAGCGACCTCACGCGGCTCACGAGCGTCGTCCCAGTGAGCGCAGCATGCGTTCGCTCGGTGCCCTCCGCCAGGGAGATGGCGAAGTCCGCGCAGCTCCCTTCCGTGTTGCTCGTGAGGTCGATGAGCACGACCGCGCCAGCGTCGCTCCGGTACTGGAACTCATCCTCGTCGAGCGTCAACGCCACGCTCTCACCGTGCTCGTCCGCGAAGCGGAGATTGCTCACGTAGAAGCGGAGATCGCTCACGCCGATGGAGCTCGAGCCGTCGGGCCCGAAACCCTCCACGACGTCCGTGCAACCGATGTCCTCACCGGCGGCGGTCGCCACGAACTCGAGCGCGAATGCAGAGGGAGCGTCGGTCTCGGTTTCGGTGTTGTCGCCGTCACCGCAGCCGATCAGAGCGTGACAGCAAGCGAAGACGAGACTTGGAGGGAGCCAGCGGGGAATGGCCATGGCGGCACTGACTCCTAGCCGAGGTGACAGGACCTGTGCCGCGGCAATTTGACGCGTCAGCGCCCGAGTGGGGGAAGGGACGCGGGCCTACGAATATAGGCGCTCGCCACGCTTTTCTCGTCGAGGAGCGCCAGCAGGCGCTTCGAGTCGTCGACGACGGGGACCGCTCGGATCCCGTGATGGAGCATGAGCTCGAGCGCGGTGCGAAGGTCGTCGTCAGGGCGGACGAAGATCGGGCCGCGGGTCATATCCAGCGCGTTCGCGACGGGATGGAGCTCGGGTTCCGAAGCCAGCACCGAAAGCTCCTCATCGGTCACGACGCCGAGCAGGCGGCGCTCGTTCGAGACCACCGGATAGACGTGCTGGTCCGGCGATTGCCGGGTGAGCTCCGCGACCGCCGGGGCTCTGAGGTTCGGAGCCAGGCTCACGAAATCGGGCAACCCCGGGAGAAGCCTCGCGATCGGGAGGCTCTCGCCGCTCGGCTCGGACTTGTCGGAACGAAGCTCGACGCCATCCTGTGCCAGCAGCGCTTCGTAGATCTGGACGGGACGGAAACGACGCGCGAGCACGTAGGCCGTCATGTTCGCGATCATGAGCGGCAGGATGAGATCGTAGCCTCGCGTCATCTCCACGATGATGAGGATGGACGTGATCGGCGCTCGAATGGTCCCGGCGAAGACCGCGCCCATCCCGACCAGGGCGAAGGAGCCGAGCGGCACGTCCTGGTGCCCCAGGAGGAGGTGGTCGAGCGTTCCGACCGCTCCGCCCAACATCCCTCCGATGAAGAGGGTCGGCGCGAAGATGCCGCCAGCGCCGCCGCTCGAATAGGAGAACGCCGTCGCGGCGAGCTTCAAGAGCATGAGCCCCATCAGCACCTTCAGCTCGAGCTCACCGAGCAACGCCTGCCCGAGAACCGCATACCCGCCCGCGGTCACGCCGTGAGAGCGCAAGCCGAGGACCGCGACCAAGGCGAGCACGCCGGTCACGGCGCCTCCGATGGCGGGCCTCGCCCAGCGCGGCACGGCGGCCAGACGCTGAAAGCGCCTCCGCAAGCCGAGCAGGGACTCCGTGAAAATGATCGACACGCCTGCCGCGGCGAAGCCGAGCAGCGCGTAGATCAGGAGAGAAGAAGCGTGCTCTAACCCTGAAGGGTGCACGAGGTCGAACACGGCGCTCCCCCCGAGCATGCTGCGCTCGATGACGGCGGCGAACGCGGCCGCCACGATGATGCCGGACAGCAGGGTCTGATCGAGCCGCCCGACCACCTCTTCGATCGTGAACGTCACCGCGGCGATCGGCGCATTGAAGGCGGCTGCGATGCCTGCTGCGACACCGACCGGCAGCAGGCGGCGGCGACTTTCCGCCGAGAGCCCCACCGCACGCCCGAGCCAGCTCGAAATGCCGGCGCAAATCTGAACCGTGGGCCCCTCACGGCCGAGCGACGCGCCGGAGCCGATCTGCAACGAGCCGATCACGAACTTGCCGATGGCGTCCCGAGCGCGCACCTCACCGCCCTTGGTCGCAAACGCGACCTTGACCTGAGGGATGCCGCTACCCCGGGCGTTCGGCACCACGAACTCGAGCAGGGC
>JAEZYO010000069.1 GCA_023419055.1 Pseudomonadota bacterium
TAGGCGTTGACGGAATACGCGGCCGCTGCGTCCAGGTGCCCGCGCTTGTCTCCAAAGAGGCGGTAGATGGTCGGGGCCTGCACCCCTGCCGCTTCAGCGACGGCGCGAGTCGTTGCGGCGTCCGCTCCGCCTTCGGCGATCAGGGTCAGCGTGGCGCGAAGGATTCGCTCCTGGGTTGCCTCACGGCCTGAGATTTCATCCGTCACGGGCCGAGTTTATCGCCGCTAACGGCGGGTTGCTAGCGTTGATAATCAATGGTAACGTGAATCCGTTAGCGACGATAACAAGGAGAAAACCATGTGGATCATCACCGGTGCATCGGGGCTTTTGGGGCGACAGATCCTCGAGAGCGTCCTCCGGCGTGTTCCCGCGGAGCAGGTCGCGGTGAGCGTGCGCGACGTCGAGAAGGCGAGGGATCTGGCTGTGCGTGGGGTGCGGGTGCGCGGGGCAGACTACGCGGATCGGGCCTCGCTCCAGCACGCGTTCGAAGGAGCGACGCAGGTGGTGCTCGTGTCGTCGAACGGCCGAGCAATCGGGGTCGATCCGCTCGCGCACCATCGGAACGCCATCGACGCGGCGAAGGCCTCCGGCGCTCGACGGATCCTCTACACGAGCCACATGGCGGCGAGCAGCACGTCGGCATTTTCGCCGATGCACGACCACGCGGCAACGGAGGCGATGTTGGCGCAGTCCGGCCTGGCATGGACCGCGCTGCGTAACGGCTTCTATGCGAACAGCCTGCTCGCGATGGCTGCAGGTGGGCTTGCTCGCGGAGTGCTCACCTTTCCGCAAGACGGCAAGGTCTCGTGGACTGCCCACCGCGACCTGGCGGACGCCACTGCAGCGATCCTTGCCGACGAAGGGCGCTTCGACGGTCCGACGCCCCCGCTCACCGCGGCACGAGCGCTGGATCTGGAGGATCTCGCCGCGCTGGCGGCGGAGCTCCTGGGTCGGCCAGTGACGCGCGAGGTCGAGAGCGACGAGGAGCTTCGAGAGCGCCTGACGGGTCAGGGGATCCCGCCCGCCCGCATCGCGATCATGCTCGGCCTCTTCGCCGCGAGCCGTCGCGGCGAGTTCGCGTCCAGCGACTCCACCCTGGAGCGACTCATCGGCAGATCCTCGACGTCGCTCCGGACCCTCATGTCGGAGTCGCTGGCGGCTTTCTCGGCCGCTGACACGGGCGGTTGACGTCCTCGCGGTGGCGCTCGGTTGCTCCTACGCTCGTACCGGCGTCGTCTTCAGGGTCGTCAACGCGGCTCCCGGCCGGTGAGCGACAAGGCCGCGCGGAGCATGGGGCGACGAACTTCGCTACCAGCATGCGCGTGTTTCTCTGGACCGTGGATGGCGACTCGCGTGCTCATGGATTGTCCCCCTTCGTCCTCGTAGTTTTGCGCGATCTTTTGGGCGCGCTCTTCGTCCATGCGGAGCGAGTGCGCCCGCTTTTGCCGCGCTCTGCGCTCGAGGTGCGCGATGAGCTCGTTGGCGCCCAGCGGGGCAGAAGGTCACGTGCCTGGCGCGATGATCGGAGGTCAGCTGGGCGCTAGACTTGCAAGCGGGATCCGAGTGTACACGCCGACCTTCTTTCGAACGAAAGTGAGCCTTCGGGGCCCCTTCGAGGAGCCGCTCGCCACCGACACGAACGCCGAGGCGTACGCGTGATCCGCGTCAAGCGCACCTACGAACCTCCCGCGCGAAAGGATGGTCGCCGTGTCCTCGTCGAGCGGCTATGGCCGCGTGGGATGAAGAAGGAGGCGCTCGCCGCTGACGCGTGGCTGAAGGAGGTCGCGCCGAGCACCGAGCTCCGAAAGTGGTTCGATCACCGCGTCGAACGCTGGGAGGAATTTCGTCGCCGCTACGCGGCGGAGCTCGACGCGAACCCCGATGCGTGGGCGCCGCTCCTGGCAGAAGCCAAGAAAGGCACTCTGACGCTCCTCTTCAGCGCTCACGACACGCTTCACAACGGCGCCATCGTCCTCCGGGACTACCTGGCCAAGCGAACGAGTCGAGCGCGGTCGGCGCGAAAGGCGCCCAGCCCGCGGAAGGAACGGCGTGAGCCCTCTCGAGGACGAGCACGAACGCGAGCACGTTCCGCCATCAATCCGAACGCGGAGGAGATCGACGAATGACCAGACCAGAGCCTATCGAACAAGGAACTGCCTTCGATCTGTCGGCCATCGAGGCCGAAATGCGCCAAGAGGATGCCTACCGAAGCGAAGGGCACACCGCTCGCACGCTGGTTCGCGAGCAGGACCTCCGGATCGTCCTCATCGCGATGAAGGCGGGCGCTCGGATCGCCGAGCATCGAGCGAGCGATACGGTCTCGATCCACGCGCTCAGCGGACACGTGCGACTGCGGCTCCCCGACAAGGTCGCCGATTTGCCCGCCGGCCGCCTGCTCGCGCTAGGGCGAGGTCTTCGCCACGATGTGGAGGCGGTCGAAGAGAGCGCATTCCTGCTCACGCTAGGCTGGCAGGCGAAGTAGGGGAGAAGGCGTCCTCGCCGGGAGGCATTCGAGGATGGAGCGGCTTCTGACGCGCGCCCCGTTTCACCTCGAGGCGACCGTGCGCGTGCTGCAGCGCCGTTCGACGAACCCCGTCGACGGCTGGGTGCACGATCGCTACCGGCGCGTCCTGACGACGTCCGCAGGGCTCGCGCTGGTCGAGGTCGTGAACGAGGGAACGGTCGACTCCCCGGACGTTCGATTCCGCGTCGCCCGGGCCGAACCACCCACGGACGCGCGCGCGGAGATCGTGCCCACCCTGCGCAAGATGCTCGGCCTGGACGTCGATCCACGTCCCCTGCAGCGAGCGGTCGAAGCGGAGCAGCGCCTGCGCCACGTGGGGATGGCGTTGCGCGGGATGCGGCCGCCGCGGTTCGCGGGGCTCTTCGAGGCGATCGCCTGCGTGGTGCCCTTCCAGCAGCTGAGCCTCGACGCCGGAGTGGCGGTGCTCGGCCGCCTCGTCGAGCGCTTCGGTGCGTCACTCGAACATGAAGGAAATCGCGTGCGGGCGTTCCCCGCAGCCGAGGGGATCGCCGGTGCCCGGCTGGAGGTGCTCAAACGCTGCGGCATGAGCCTTCGCAAGGCCGAGACCCTCAGGAGCGCCGCTCGCGCGATCGAATCGGGCGATATCACCGAGGAGAAGCTGTCGAGCATGAAGAGTCCCGACGCGATCCGCTTCCTGACGGAGCTGTCGGGCATAGGTCCCTGGAGCGCGGCGGTGATTCTCCTCCGCGGCATGGGTCGCCTTGATGTATTTCCGCCGGGCGACGTTGGCGTGGCACGAGGGCTCAGCGCGCTGCTGCGGCTCCCTTCAGGCCGTTCGCTCGAGCCGACCATCGAGCGATTCGGCGAGCACCGGGGCTATCTGTACTTCTGCTCCTTGGGTGGCGCGCTCCTGGGCAAGGGCCTCATTCACGCGGCGCCTCCTCCGCGGCGTTCGGCGTGAGGACGGGTGAGCGCCGGCGGCACCATCTTCCCTGCTCGGGGTGCTCGCTGGACCGCCTGCGTCATACCTTGAATCGCCGCGAACCCACGGTCGATGAGGCTGAAGAAGACGGAGCGAGCCTTCTTCGATGAAGCCCCGCGCTCGAGCACGCGGACGGCTTCCTGACGAGCCGTTCGCACGGTCAGCACCACCATTCCGGCCGCGAGCCGCGCGACGCCATCCGGCGTCGGACCACCGAGCTCGAGCGCGAGCCCTTCTGCCGCCTCGTCGTTGAGCTCGCGCAGCCGAGCCTCGAGCGACGGGCTCGCCGCGATGAAGCGCCAGAAGTCGGCCGCGTGTCGGTCGAAGCTGGCGAACGGATGCTTCTGCTCCCTCAGCTCGTGCATGAGAACGCGGAGCGCCGCGATCGGAGACTGCCCCCTCGGTCTCGCTCGGATAGCCTCGCGAAAGAAGACCAGCTTCAAGTCATCTTGGCGATCGAGGATGAGGTCCTCCTTGCGCCGGAAATAGTTGAAGATCGTCATCTTGGAGACCTTCGCCGCCACGGCGATCTCGTCGAGGGTCACCTTCTCGAAGCCCCGCGCCAGGAAGAGGTGCGTCGCCACGTCGGAGATCCGCTGTCGGGTCTCCCGCTTCTTGGTTTCGCGTCGCTCGCCCATGAACGAACTCTAGCGAGGGCGGCAGGGGTTGTCTCGAAATATGTACTCGGTCCAAAACTATTGACGAAAGGTTTACCGGGTCCAAGAATCCTCGGGGACGAGGGCCGTCGAGACGGCGGTCGCCCGAAAAGGAGAAGGTCCATGAGTTCGAACGGCAAGAAGGTGCTCGTCTCTGGTGCGAGCTTCGCTGGCCTCTCGACCGCGCATTGGCTGAGCCGCCTCGGCTACCAGGTCACCGTCGTGGAGATCGCGCGTGGAGTTCGCGAGGGCGGTACGGCTGTCGACATCAAAGGGGACACCGTCGACATCGTCCGGCGCATGGGGCTCCTCGATCGGATCCGAGCGCAAAGGTTGAGCCTGAAGCGGTGGGACATGAAAAATGAGCTCGACGTTACGGAGCGCTCGCTGGTGCTCCGAGGGGAGGGCGAGCCGCCCTCGGACGACGAGTTCGAGATCGAACGCACGGTGCTGGTGAATATGCTGCTCGACAGCGTGAAGGACCGAGTCGAGCTCGTCTTCGGCGACAGCATCACGGGGTTGGCGGAATCGAAGGATCGAATCGAGGCCACGTTCGCCAGGGGCTCAACCAGGTCGTTCGACCTCGTGTTGGGGTGCGACGGGATTCACTCCGTCGTGAGGAAGATCTGGTTCGGCGCCGAGGCCGAGTACGTGCACTTTCTAAAGCAGTATTTCTCGATCACGATCGTCGACGAGCTGTTGATCGAGCGTGACACCGGTCAGATGTACAACGAGCCCGGTAGAGCCGTGATGCTCAACGCTTACAAGAACAAGACCGACATCGTCTTCGCTTTCGCGTGTGACGACGAGATCCCTTACGACTATCGCGATCAGGAGCAGCAACGAAGGATCGTCGCGGAGCAGTTCACCGGCAGGGGCTGGCGGACGGCGGAGCTACTCGCAGAAGTGCGGGGTTCGAGGAGCTTCTACTTCGACAAGTTGTGCCAGGTCCGGATGCCCGCGTGGACGAAAGGCAGAGTCGCGCTGGTCGGCGATGCCGGCTATTCCGCGTCGCCAGCCGCCGGAATGGGCGGGTCGTTGGCGATCAACGGGGCGGCTGCGTTGGCGGACGCGATGCAACGACGGGACGGAGACTTCGAGCTCGCCTTTCGTGACTACGACGAGCAGTTTCGCCCGTTCATCGACGAGGTCCAAGCGGAGGTCGTCCGGGTAGGGCTCGAGGTGCTCGTCCCGAGAACCGAGGAAGCCATTCGCGCACGAAACGCGCGGACGAACGCAGGTTTCTGATGAGCGCGAGGTCGCGCGTCGTCACAGCTCCGAGATGAACTTCCAGGCCAGCGGGGGAACGAAGGCCTTCAGGCCGTCGTCTCCGCCCGACATCCCGTCACTCACGCTCGACGGGGTGTGTGCGCCGTCGAACGTGCAGACTTTGACGGGATAGCCCGCGTCGCAGCCTTCGAAGTCGTAGCAGACGTGCGCCTTGCTCCCGTTCGTTGCCGTCTGGATGTTCGCGGCGGGCGTGCAGTGGTTGGCGTCGGCGTGCTGTAGGACGCAGTACTTGCCGCCTCGCTTCTGCTGGTCGTTGTTGACCCAGGGGCAAGTGCCGTCGCTCATGCCGGTGATCCCGAAATACGCGATGGAACCTTCGCTCGGGCTTTGCGGTGCGTTGGGGAGGTTGTAGTTGGCCGCCGCCATCGTGACCGCGCCGCGCAGCTTGTCCTGACGCGAGATCGACAGGGCGTAGCTCATCATCGCTCCGAAGCTGAAGCCCGTGGTGAAGACCCGGCTCTCGTCGATGCACACGTTGTCGCCGATGAGCTCGAGCAGGTCGTCGAAGAGGACGACGTCTCGCGCGTAGTCCCAGGGGAAGTTGCCGATCCCTTGCGGCGCTACGAAGATGGCGGGCTGGTTCGCCGCGGTCGCCTCGCGGTGGAGCCCGAAATAGGCGTAGTTTTCCGCGTCGAAGTTCGGGCCGTTGTTGGCGGGGTACTGGCCGTTCGCGTTGCCGTTGGCCGAGCCATAGGCCTGGTGCCAGGAAAAGATCAGGCGGTACGGGTGCGTCGGGTCGTAATCCTCCGGGATGTCGATGATGTATTCGCGATTCGAGCCACCGCTATTGATGCTGAGCTTGACCGACGTGGGCAGGCCACTCGGGACGGACGAGCCGCCGGTCGTCAGCTTCTCCGCACCGTCGCTCACGGTACAGCCTTTGCTCGGACGCACGTCGCCGGCCCCTCCGGCACTTCCTCCGCTCCCGCCGCCACCCGTGCCAGCGCTCCCGCCCGTCGAAGAGTCACCGCCACTGGCGCTTCCGCCAGCTGTTGCGCCGCCCGAAGCCTGAGCGCCGCTCGTTCCGCCGTTCGCGGTCCCGCCGTTCGCGGTCCCGCCGCTCGCGCCGCCACCCGCGCCCGAGCCGCCCGTCGATGAGCCACCGTTCGGCGAGCCGCCCGTCGATGAGCTCCCGCCGGCCGGGGCGCCCGTCCCACCGGAACCGGGCGTCTCGGGGGTCGAACTTCCGCAGCCCATGATGCCCATCGAGACAGCCAGTACCGGTAGCCACTTCGCGTCCATGCCGGGACTCTGCCTGCGAGCGCAAAGCATCGGCAGAGGCCGTCTTCACCCACCCCCCGGTGAACCATTCTGCCCTCGATGCAATAGGCATCCCGAGGCGCTCTCCCGCTCTCCTTCGTCCCATGGAGAGAAGCCGGACCCGCGCACGGCTAGCCCCTCGCGATGGACGTCGCAATGAACAGGACGTAGAGCGCGACGGCGATCGCGCCTTCCCATCGCCAGATCGTCCGTTCGGTGCGGAGGAGCACCGCGGCCACGGCCGTCATGACTCCGAGCGCGACGAGGTCGACGGCAAGCTCCCGAAATTCTGCGCCGACATTTCCGAGCAGCGCGGACGCGCCCAGGCAGAAGAAGACGTTGAAGATGTTCGACCCCACCACGTTGCCGATGGCGAGGTCCGAATGGCCTCGCTTTGCCGCCACTACGCTCGTGACCAGCTCCGGCAATGACGTGCCCACCGCGACCACCGTCAGCCCGATCAGGCGCTCACTCAGGCCCAGCAGGTGCGCGGCCGAGACGGCACCGTCCACGAAGAGCGAGCCACCCACCAGCAAGACGCCAAGCCCGAAAAGCGCGATGAGCGCGGAGCGTAGAGCCCCGTGAGCCTGGGGGGCGCCCGCCGCATCGGCCACGTCTCGCTCGA
>JAEZYO010000073.1 GCA_023419055.1 Pseudomonadota bacterium
CCCCTGCTCCATCCCGGAGTTGAGCATCCCGTCGCGCTCCTCGGTGGTGTGGAACAAGGAGACGTTCACGACCTTGGTCCGCCCATCCCCCAGATCCTCGAGCGTCATCGTCTCGACCACGACGTGGCCCGGCATTCCGTCCCACTCGAACGTCTGAACGACGCGCTCCGGTGGCGTCACTTCGCGGAAGCGCCCCTCGAAGCCATGAACGCCGTGATCGCTGTGCTCGACGAAGCGCCAGTGGCCGCCTCGCGCCGGCTCGAAGCGCTCGACGACGAGCTTGTTCCCTCGCCCCCACCACTGAGCCACGAGCCCCGGCTCCGTCATGGCGCGCCACACCCGCTCACGCGACGCATTGAAGATGCGCTCGATACGGATCTCTCGATCCGAAGGGGTGGTGACGGCGGCCTTGATGTTCGTAGCCTTGGTCGAGTTCTGCGTGGAGAGAGACATGGTCGTTCCTTTCGGCGTTACTAGGTGCCGGTTTGATGAGCTTCGAAGGGGGCTGAGTGATGTTCGTGCGCGACCATCCACTCACCCCCGAGCTTGACGAGCCCGATGGTGAGCCGGATGCGCGCGGCTCGAGTTTCTTGGGCGCCGCGCACCAGGAGGATGGCGTGGGCGAACGCCACGTCCGTTCCGGCCGTGATCTCGAGCTCGGTGAGGTCGAACTGGCCAGTCTTGCCGATGTACCCGAAGAAAGGTGGCCAGGAGCGGGCGTACCCCTCGATGCCGCGCACCTCCGGGGGCGCCGGTACATCGAAGTAGACGAAGTCCTCGACGTGATGCGCGGTCACGCCGTCGAGATCATGACTCCGAACGGCGAACGCCCAGGCTTCGAGACGGTCGCGGATCTCGCTCTGGTCGGCGGATTCAGTCATCGCTTGTCACCTCCGCGCTCCAGGAACTGGGCCAGACGATCGAAGCGCCCCTCCAGCATTTCTCGGTAGCTTTCGATCCAGGCGCTCTCGTCCTCGAGCCGGCGAGGGCCGAGGCGGCACGTCCGCACCCGCCCGACCTTCTCGGTGCTGACGAGGCCCGCCTCCTCGAGGACGCGCACGTGCTTCTTCATCCCCGTGAGGGTCATGTCGAAGTTCGCCGCCAGGTCGGTGATCGAAGCGTCAGCCCGCCCTAGCCGCTGCAGAATGCCGCGCCGGGTCGCGTCCGAGAGCGCCGCAAACGAGGAATCGAGCTGCCGAGAAAGCTGAACCATATGGTTCACTATAGAGCGAACCCTCACGGTGTCAACCTCCTCGAGCCTTCAGAAAGTGGAGTAGTCTCGAGCCTCGCGTTTCGGAAAAAGCTGACTCGGGAACCTTCTTCGTCCTCCCGACTCGATAGGTGGTGGCCGTGAATTCAGAGGTCGAAAAGGACTTTTCCGCCCGCGGCTCGCGTCCGGACCTGGGGCTCGCCCCGGACGACGACGAGGTCGTGGCCCGCATCAGGGCCGGCGATCGCCTGCTCTTCGAGGTCCTCATGCGCCGGCACAACCGCACCGTCTTCCGCGCCGCCCGCGCCATCCTGCGCTCGGACGACGAGGCCGAAGACGTGATGCAGCACGCCTACGTTCGCGCCTTCGAGCACCTGGGCGAGTACGAGGGTCGCGCTCGCTTCTCGACCTGGCTCACCCGCATAGCGATCTACGAAGCGTTCGCCCGGCTTCGACGCCGCGAGCGCGTGGCGCTGCTGGAGGACAGCGCGGAAGGTGGTGATGCCATGGTGGACACGGAAGCCAGTCCCGAGCAACGGGTGGGCGACGCGGAGCTCCGAGTCATCACCGAGGCTGCGATCGACGATCTGCCACGTGACTTTCGCGTCGTGTTCGTGCTCCGAGCGGTGGAGCAGATGAGCGTCGCCGACGTCGCGGCGAGCCTCGGAATCCCGGAAGACACGGTAAAAACTCGCTACTTTCGCGCTCGCCAGCGCCTCCGCCGCTCGTTGCTCGAGCGGCTCGACGCATCAGCGGAACGAACGTACGAGTTTTACCTGGATCGTTGCGACCGCGTCGTCTTGGCCGTTCTCGAGCGGCTCGCCGCCGTCCCTTGACTTCGGCGCCCGCGCTTCAGCGCGGGACTTCCAGGCTCTTCGCGAGCGCGGCGTCGAGCTTCTTGTCGCCGAGATCGACGCCGTTCGCCGTGAGGTCGAACGCAAGAATGCTGAAGTACTCTTCTTCGCTCAGGCTACCCGGGGCGTCCGGGGGCATGCTGGAAACGACGAACCCGGCGATGTCCATCACGGTCTTGAACTGGTTCTTCCTGTATCGAGCCGTCCCCGGGGGATCCAGGGGCAGCGCTCCACGGTCGAGCCCGACCACCGCGGGCCCCTTGGCGCCTTCGCCGCTCTCGCCGTGACAGCCCGCGCACTTCTCGGCGTACAGGCGCTGGCCGAGCGCGACCTGTTCACTGAACGTCGCGGGAGGGGTTGCGCGCGGAGAGCCCTCAGCCGGCGGCGAGGCTGGTTCACCGGGAGCGCGCTCGGCTGGGGCTTCGGCGACCGGAGTTCCGCCTCCGCAAGCCGTAAAGAGGAAGAGCTGAGCGATCAAGGCCGTCGATGAGAGGAAACGCATGTCGATGTCCCAAGGTCCAAAGTGGTGAGGGGTAGAGGAGGAAGGAGGTGATGCAGTCGGTCGCGCTTGGCTGAGAGGTACGCCGCGCTTTCCGGACGTGCCCCGGGCACGATCGGCACACGCGAGCGCACCTCGACCCCGAGCGACTCGAGCGCTCGCAGCTTTTCGGGTGCGTTCGTCAGCAGGCGTACACTCGTGACGCCGAGCTTCTTCAGCACGGCCGCCGCGGCGTCGTAGCCGCGCGTGTCCTCGGGCAGTCCCAACGCCCGGTTCGCGTCCGGCGTATCGAGCCCGTTCTCCTGGAGGGCATACGCGCGAATCTTGTCCGCGAGCCCTATCCCGCGCCCTTCCTGGCGCAAGTAGATGAGGAGGCCACGCTGCTCTTGGGCGATGCGGGCACACGCGAGATCCAGCTGGTCCCGGCAATCGCATTTCAGCGAGCCGAAGACCTCGCTCGTGAGGCACTCGAAGTGGACTCGAGTCAAGACGTCCCCTCCGCCCACGTCTCCGGTCACGAGCGCCACGTGCTCGCACCACGGCTCCTGCTCCATCGTGAACACGAGGCACCGAACGCCTCCGTGTCGTGTCGGCAGCGGCGCCTCCACCAGGCTCGCTATGGCGAGCGAGCTTCCGACATCGAGCGCTGAAAGCGAGGGTGCGGGCATCGCCTCACGCAACCGAGTCGAGGAGCGCAGAAAGGTTCCCGGCGCGACGAAAACGAACCCGAAGGAGTGATCAGGGGCCGCTCTGCGCCTCCGAGCTCTCGGCGGAAGGCAACGGAACGTTCATTTCGGTGGCCGCTGGCGCGGCCTCGGGCTCCGGGGGCGGCTCTGGCTCCTCGAGCGGCGGCGGGAGCTCCATCGTCGGGGTCGCCGGGAAGAAGGAGGCAACTCCCGGGTGAGCGCGAGCCTCGGCGGCAGGAAGCGCCATCGAGCGCGACGGCACGCTCGATTCATCACCAGCACTTTGTGACCGAAGCGACTTGACCGCCTCGCTCGACGCCGCCCACGAAGCTCTCGGCGCGGCGCGCGAAGAACGACGTACCTCTCCACGGGTCAAGAGCGCGAAGGTGATCCCAAAGACGAGGGCGAACGCGAGCGCACCCGTGACGATGAGAACGCTCGGCGCCCAGCGCCAACGAAAGAAGCGCGCGACGAGAGATTCAGATTGCATTGATCTCAAACCATCTGTGATATGCGAATGTTCGTACGGCGGGGGCCACTCACCTTTCGAGCTCGGAGAGGAAGCATGAAGAGCACGAGACTTCTCGAGGGCATCGCGGTCCTCTTGGCCGCGCCCTGGTTCGCACAATGCCGCGAGGGCGACGCCGCGCCTTCCCGCACGGAGACCAAGGCGCCCGCGGAGCCCGGAGCGACACCGCGAGCCAGCGCCGAACCGACCAAGCCCGCTCCGACGACGGCGCCCGCGCTCGAGGCGCCCCCCAATGAGGTCCCTGCTGCGGCCGGCGACCTCGGCAGCTGGGCGGATTCATCGTCGTACCGCTTCAAGGTCAGCGGCAGCAAGCGCTGTTCGCCCGCCCCGGCGAGCGGCGGAACAGAAGCGGAGCTCTTGCTCGGCCTCTCCGTCGAGATCCTCGCCAAGTACGACGAACTCTGGGTGGCAAGCCGCGATATCAAGCTCGAGAGCGGCGGCATCATCCTCGACAGTGAGGCGGATCCGAAGGTCACCGCGGGCTGCGCACCGCTCCTCCGAACGCAGCAGCTCGAGCAGAAACGGTCGGCGAGCGGCGTCGTGGTGTTCAAGGTTCCTCCGGAGTTCGACACGAGCTCGGTGCTCGTCAGCTACCGCGCTACGCGCTGGGGAGGCGCTCCACGGCTCGAGGTCAGGCTGCCCGCGCCAGCGCTCAGCGTGGCGCTGAAACGTTGAAGCGGACAGCCGGCGCGCCAGCACCCGCAAGGGCCGATCACGGCTCTGCTTCGCCGGCGGCGGAGCCTGAAGCGGTCCTCTCTGGCGCCTGCGCCAGGGTGCGCGCCGTCTCGGTCAGGGCCCGTTCGTACTCGCGCTCGCTCTCGAGCTCGTGATCGTCCGTGCCGAGTCCGCTCCCGTTCAGGATGTCGACCACATCGTTGCCCGAGAGGGTACGCAACGCTCGGTCGACCTCTTGCCGTTGCACGGGCTCGATACTCCCATGCATGTCGATGAAGTACTCGGTCAGCTTCTGTCGTTGCTGATCGTCGAGAACGTCCTTCTGATTGCTGGCAAGGTGCGCGAACGAGGCGATGAGCGCCATCTTCGCGCGCGGGCGCTGCTCGGCGAACATCAGGTCCATGCCCTTGCTCGCGGTCTCCCCGCGAAAGACCCCGGAGAGCTGCTCGACCAAGTAGCTCCACAGCGGGTCGCGCTCGATCGGCGTCGGATCCGCTTGCACCGCCTCGAGGACCTGACTGAGCTTCAGCGGCACGTTCCGCTCGCTGAAGAAGGTGGCGAGGATGAGCTTGCGAGCGCCGAGCGCGTGAGCTTCGGACGCCCAGTCTCGATAGGCCTCGACCTGGCGCCGCGTGCCCTCGAGCCCCCGATCCTTGACGAGCTCGAGCACTCGCGCGGCGCGTGGCCCGGCTACCTGGATCGGATCGCTCGATCCGGCAGGCGGAGCCGCAGACACGCCGTGCGGCGCGAGCACCCGATAAAGGGTGCCCGCACCGATAGCCGACGGGATCGCGATGGCCGCGATCCACAGCGCATGACGTGAGCTCGGCATCTACTCTCGATCGTTCGGGTTGTTGAAGAGCACCGTGAGCGCGATCGAGCCGTGGCCGTTCTGGGGGTAGTTCGCCGCCCCCGTGTTGATGCCGGACAAATTGGACGCGGTGTCGTCGGGACCGAAGAGCACCAGGCTGTCGAGAAAGGAGATCACCTGGTTCTTGTTGGCCTGCGACAGGTTGTTGAAGCTGTTGCGCGAAGCCTGCGCTTCGCCACCGTGACGCAAGATCACGTCTTCCAGGCTATGGGTTCGTCCGTCGTGTCCGTACGGCGGCGTGGTCGCCACACCCCAGAGCGGCTCGGTCATGAACTTCTGCTGGACCGTCCCGTCGAAGTTGCGCTCGTAGAAGTTCGGTCCGAGGTCGTGACGCTTCAGGTCCGCGAAGAAGTTGTTGACCACGAAGGCTCGAGGCGCCTGCGCAGCCGACTGGGGGAACGCCGGGTTGTTCGCAAAGGTCAAAATCGGCGGGTCCGGTGGCGGATCGTCGATGGTGAACGGGAACGCGCTCGCGACGGCGAACAGCCGGTTGAGCGGGTTACCCTGCGCCTCGTTGAAGTTGGTCTCCACGTCGGCGATGCGCCGGTCCCGGTTGATGGTGAGGCTCGGCGTGTGGCAGCTCGCGCACCCGATGCTCGTGAAGAGCGCCCGACCGTTGTTCACCTCGGTCGCGCGCCCCGGGGTCACGTGCGTCGCCGCTTTGAAGTAGTGGAGCAGGTAAAATTCTTCGAAGTCGACCAAACTTACGGGCAGCTCGTTCGCGATGCCGTCCCCGTCCCCGTCCGTGCCCGCGCTCGTGACCGGCGGCGCTTCAATGGCGTCGAGGGCCCCGTCCAGAACCATGCCGGAGGGTGTCACCACTCTCTGCCGGTTGACCGCGGCGGCGGCCAAATCGGGATCGAACGACTGGATCCCCATCTCGGCGTTGAACGCGCCCACCAGGAACTCGCGAATGGAAATCGTGCCCCCCTGCGCGAAGAAGGGTCGGACCCGGAGGTCCGGGTTGACCCCGACGACGTTCGCCGTGTTGAAGGTGGTGGCGCCGGTGCGCGTGATGGATCCGAAGGAAATCCCCTTCGAGCTCAGCTGCGCGGTTTGCCCGACCGCGAGCGCGGCGCGCTGCGCTCGCAAGTCCGCGGTCATCTCGTCGGCCAACATCTCCTGCAGCCCGAGCCCGAAGAGGTGCGGCGCGTCGCGGCTGTCGGGACGCGTGAAGACATCCCCGCCGAAGCCTGCCGCACCACGCGGCCGCCCGTGGCAACCGGCGCAGGAATCGACGATGCCGGCCCCGATCGAAGGATCGAGCTGGATATTGCCGGAGCGGTCACGCCCGCTGAAGCCCTGCGACGGCAGGAACTTCCGCTGAAAAAGCTGCCGACCGCGACGGATCGCGCGAAATGGATCGCGGTTGATGACGTAGAGCGAAGAGCCCTGCGTCGTCAGGCTGCCGCGGCCGGCACCGATCTGCTCGGTCAGGGTCTTCTGAATGCCTTCGTTGACGGTGTTCCCGGAGATCTTGTCCTTGACGTCCCTGAGCTGTGCGCTCGCAGGCACCGCCAACGTCGCCGTAATCAAACCGAGCACAACTGTTCCAATCGGCGTGCGAAGCTTCATCGTGTGTCTCCCGTTCTGCAGCAGACAGAATTGTCGTCTGCGTTCGAAATCACCCCGCTAGGTGTCTAATTCGGGCACGTGTAAAGTCCCCCGAGAGCCCTGATCTGTAACGGCGAGCCGCGCGATATTTCGCAATCGATCTTTTTCGTTCTCGAGCGGGAACGACGGCGTCTCTCGAGACTCAGTTGGCGGATGCTCGTGTAACCGCCCCGTCTCGTGCTAGGCACGCGACGGCTTGCCCCGACAGAAACTTCCAGTCACGGACGCTGCGGCGTTGCTCCTGGCCCGCCGGCGACGAGGTGCCCTTCGAGCAAGATGGTTTGCGCGACGGGGAACACGTGCGCCACGCGATGCACGCTTGGTTCGTCGAGGCCCTCGAGGCACAGAGCACGCCGTGGAAGCTGCTTCGCGGCCCGCACGAGGCGCGCCTGGCTCTCGCGCTCGACGCCGTGACCTCACTCTTCGAGTGATTCGGCCTGGCGCCCGCCGACCTCAATCACCGGTCAATCGAAAGCGTAGCGCCGGGCGCGGGCTATTCTCGGTCATCGACGGCGCGGGCAGAGCCGCTCGCTCCTCGGCCAAGGCCTGGCGTAGCCGAGTCAGGCACGCGAGCGCGAGCTCACGCTGAGCCTTGCTGAAGGAGGTGTAGCTCGGAAGCTCCGTGCTCGGAGTGCGCGCCGGATCGAGCAGCTCCTGGTACGTGGGCGTGAGAGGGCTCGGCGCTTGCCAGGCGCCCTCGAACTCTTCGAGCAACGTCTCCATGCCCGAAAGCGCGGACAGCAGGCGCACCCAGCGATGATTCTCCCAAGTCGTCGTCACGGTGCCCTGAAGCTCGCCCGAACGCTGCGGGTTGAAGTGTGCCGCGAGCTCGTCGGCCGCGGCGCGACCGCGCGCGGCAAGTTCGGTGATCCGGGCAGGAGTCATGTTCAGGTTCAGGCCACCCTCCCCTGGCTTCAAGCGCACAGCAGCGACGCGGTCACGGTACCCGGGCAGTCTCAAGCGCGAGTTGTCGCGCCAATTCTGCATCGTGTCGAAGATGGCGAGCAGGAACGAGAGCAATGACGAGAAGCTCTTCTCCGCGTTCATCTCGACCCAGGGCCGCCGCAGGCCATCCTGGTTCTTCTTCGCGACCCAGGCCAGCGCTCCCTGAAAGCTCTCGTCTACCTCTTCGAGGTTGATGGCGAAGGTCGGGCGCGCGGGGATGGGTGCGTCGAAGAAGTGAACCGGAAAGTTCGAGCTGATGCCCCCGTCGGAGAGCCAGCAGGAGCGCGCGGTGCCGGAGCCGCGGTCGGGGGGATCGACGAACGAAAGTGGGATCGCCGAGAGCAACACCGGGAAGCTCAGGCTGAGCCGCACGGCAACGAGAATGGGGAGCTCGTCTTCGGGCAGGATGAGAAGGCCGTAGCGCTTCTGCACGCGCTCGACAGCCTCGGCAAACTTCGGGTTTTCGTCTCTCGCGTCGTCGAGGCAACGCTCTGAAGCCTCCGTCAAATGACGCATGATCTCCGGAGGGAAGAGCGCAGCCCAGAGTCGCGGATCATAGAAGGCCCACGCCTCGCCTTCTCCGAAAGGGACGGTGTGCGGGGCACGGTAGCCCAAGTTCGAGGTGATCACCTTGAGCGCGATCCCCTTGACCCTGAGGTCGCTGAACGTCAGCGGCGCGTCCGGCGAGAGACCTGCTGCGTTCTGAATTTGCTCGTGCAGCCACGAAGTAAGCTGCGGTACGCCGGGGGTCTCGTCGTAGCCGCGGCACAAACCAAAGCCGTTGAGCGGCAGCTCCGTCACGGCTCGCCACATGGCAGAGAGCGCGCCGAGCGCGGCGCCTACCGCAGCCAACAAGACGGCCCCAATGGCGAAGAGGATGACGCCCGCGACCGTGGTGAAGTGGCCCCCGGCGACGCCGATGAGCACAGCCAGCGCTGCGCCCGCGACCGCACCTGAAATCGTCCGCAATGGGAAGTTGACGATCGCTCCCTGCGTCACCAGCGCGGCCCGCGACGGCGCGTCTCTCTCGCTCTGGCGCGCGAACGCCATCAGAAACTGGAAGAACGGACGAAACCTCGCCTGAGGTTGAAAGAGCTCCAGCAAGAGCGGGTTTCCGTTCCTGCTCTCTCCGAGCACGCTCGGTAGGTCGTTCAAGAGAGAGAAGCCGCGAGGGTCTCCTTTCGCTTGCCGGCGATACTCGGCCGCGGCAGCGAGGCCCGCCGCGATCGCTCCGGCCGAAGCTCCCCCGATGCTTCGGAACCGGTACTCGTGAGCCAGACGCTCGAGTGCTTGCGGGTAGACGACTCCGCTCGTGATTCCGCCCTTCAAGACCAGGTCGCACTCGAGCAACGGTGTAACCGGTGGCAGAGTGGACGGCGCCGCATTCTCGGTTTCGATGGCCATGACCGATGCGTTGACAGCATGCCCGTGGAGAGCGGTCAACGAACGCGCACGGAACGACGTATTCCGCACGAGTCCAGCATGAATTCGGCGACCATGCGCCCATGGCGCGTCTGGGGCGCGGCGTACGGCGCCGATGCAAGTTTGACCATTGCGCTTTCGTTCATTCCCCGAGGGTGACGGCGAACGCCGGTACGCTCCGCCTGGTTTCACGTGCCGCTCCGAGTACCACTCACGGTATGGCATTCGTGTCGTGATCAAAAATCTCAGAAATTGATTTGACTTATTCTGGGGCGGAGTTCAGAGTAAGGGCGTCAATGTCGACGCAAGCCCAACTCCATTCCACCTTGAAGCGCTACGGCGCGTTCGGGCTGGAGTGTGCGGCGGGCAATACGATCCTACCTGCCTCGCTCGTCGAATCCAGCCAGGAGGATAGGATGTAGTGGGCGGTATTTTCATGCGAAATCGCGCGTGAAAGCCGCCCGGAGTAGCCCTCCCGGCGGCTTTTGACGTTTGTAGCTCTGGATCGCGCGTTCGGCTGGGCCGAAGACCGGTTGTAACCCGGTTCCTCTCTCGAGGCAGCTGAGTTCGATTCTCAGGCGATTCACTCACGGGATACGTGTATTCGATTCATCGGGTCTCTGGCATGGGGACTCGGGCTCTCGAGCGGAGGAACTCACTCCGGCAGGGAGAGGTGCACGAGGAAACATGAATTCTCCTCGCTCAGGAGCGGTGTGTCGAGCAACGCAAACAAGGACTCATCGCTGATTCAAAGCGCAAATATCGGTAGCCCGCTCTACGCGGGGGCGTAGCTCGAAGGGCGAGCAACCGGCTTTTAACCGGAAGGCGAGAGTTCGATTCTCTCCTCCCCCACTATCGATCTGCCCAGAGCACAGGACACTCAAACAAACTCTCCCAACACGATAACCGCTCATAGAAAGCGCAACTGAGCAACACCTCTATCGCGGGTGTGTAGCTCGAAGGTCGAGCAGTGGATTCTTAATCCATCGGTGACGGGTTCGATTCCCTCCGCACCCACTCATTTCGGGATCGTCTAACGGCAGGACCAGGGTCTCTGAAGCCCTGAATGTTGGTTCGAGTCCAACTCCCGGAACCACGACGAGCCGCCTCGGCTCATCGATCTCTGACAATTCGAACGCAGCGTGACGGCAGCTATTTTGGGTTGCGGCGGTCTCCTGCGAGTAAGAGGCGGTTCACCGACCGCTTCCTTCCGTAGGGCTTGTGGGTTGGTCCACTGGTTGCATTGTTACTGCAGCTTCCGCAGGTTCGAGTCCTGCCCCTACGGCTTCTGCTGGCTTCGCTCTCGCGGGAGAGCACCGCACTCGTAACGCGGCCCAGGCGAGTTCGACTCTCGCAGCCAGCTCCGGCCCCTGCAGACGGCACCAAAGAAATAGTCTGCAAACCATGCCGCTTTCGACTTCTGGTGAGGTCACGAGGCTTTCAACCTCGTCAGGCCGGGTTCGATCCCCGCAAGCGGTGCCGAGAGGGCTCGAGGTGCGACGCCTCGAGCTTCTCTACGATCCCTCGAAAGCTGCCCTGGTGAAAGCGCCCGGTTGAAGCCCGGGAGAGAGTCGTTCGATTCGACTTCGAGGGACCCGTTCGAAAGTACGTTGACGTTGCGCATCTGGTGAAGCGGCGTGGTCGTGACCCACGTGAGGCGGTTCGATTCCGCGCGTCAACCCCACCCAGGGCTTCGGGTCCGGCACGATCCGAGCC
>JAEZYO010000125.1 GCA_023419055.1 Pseudomonadota bacterium
CGGACGACGTCGAGCTCGGCAAGAGCAACATCTTGCTGCTCGGTCCGACTGGTAGCGGGAAGACGCTGCTCGCGCAGACCCTAGCCAAGATCTTGAAGGTGCCGTTCGCGATCGCGGACGCGACCACTCTGACGGAGGCGGGCTACGTCGGCGAGGACGTCGAGAACATCATCGTCCAGCTCTTGCAGAACGCCGATCATGACGTGGAGCGCGCTCAGCGCGGCATCGTCTACATCGACGAGATCGACAAGATCAGCCGGAAGAGTGATAACCCCTCGATCACGCGCGACGTCTCGGGCGAGGGCGTGCAGCAGGCGCTCCTCAAGATCATCGAGGGCACGATCGCGAACGTGCCGCCCAAGGGTGGTCGAAAGCACCCGCAGCAGGACTTCCTCCAGGTCGACACGACCAACATCCTGTTCATCTGCGGCGGCGCCTTCGTCGGGCTGGACCAGATCATCCAGCGCCGGCTCGGGCAGAGCCGCCTCGGCTTCGGGGCCGAGATCAAGGGCAAGAAGGACATGAAGCTCGGTGAGCTCCTGTCCCACGTCCAGCCGGAGGATCTCCTGAAGTTCGGGTTGATCCCGGAGTTCATCGGCCGCTTGCCGGTGATCGCCACCCTGCACGAGCTCACCGAGGACGCGCTCATCGACATCCTCACCAAGCCGAAGAACAGCTTGGTCAAACAGTTTCAGAAGCTGTTCGAGATGGACGGCGTGAAGCTGAAGTTCGCGAAGGGTGCGCTCCACGCCATCGCCCGCAAGGCGCTGGTGCGCGAGAGCGGAGCGCGCGGCCTTCGCGCCATCATGGAAGAGGCCATGCTCGACATCTCCTACGAGGTGCCGAGCAAGCAGGGCATCAAAGAGGTCGTGATCAACGAAGAGGCGATCAACAACGGAGAGGCGCCGCTCATCGTGTATCACAAGGAAGCAGGCGTCGGCTGACCGGCTCCATGTTTTTCAAGGATAATCAGGACAAGCCGGCGCGCGAGCGCCGGCAGCTGGCCGCCCTACCGCTGCGCGACATCATCGTGTTTCCGCACATGGTGTCGCAGCTCTTCGTGGGGCGCGAGAAGAGCATCGCCGCGCTCGACGAGGCCATGGCCCGCGACAAGGAGATCTTCCTCGCGGCGCAGAAGAGCGCGAAGACGAACGATCCCACGCCGGAAGACATTTACGCGGTCGGGACCGTCGGCACCATCGTGCAGCTGCTCCGGCTCGCCGACGGCACCGTGAAGGTGCTGGTGGAGGGCCGGCAGCGGGCGCGGGTGAAGCGCTACGTCGATCACGCCGACTTCTTCCTCGTGGAGATCGAGGACATTCAGGAAGCGGCGTCCGCCGACGTCGAGGTCGAGGCCCTAATCCGGAGCGTGCAGAGCACGTTCGAGGTCTACGTCAAGCTCAACAAGAAGGTTCAACCCGAAGTCTTGATGAGCGTCCAGAGCATCGACGATCCGTCGAAGCTCAGCGACACCATCGCGGCGAACCTGCCGACCATCAAGCTCGCCGATCGGCAGGGCTTGCTCGAAATGGAGGAGCCGAAGAAGCGGCTCGAGCGCCTGTACGAGCTGATGCAGGCCGAAATCGAGATCCTTCAGGTAGAAAAGAAGATCCGCTCCCGCGTCAAGAAGCAGATGGAGAAGACGCAGAAGGAGTACTACCTGAACGAGCAGATGCAGGCCATCCAGAAGGAGCTGGGTGGCGGCGAGCGCGACGAGTTCAAGAACGAGATCCAGGAGATCGAGGAGAAGCTCAAGTCGCGCCGCATGAGCGAGGAGGCGCAGGCGAAGGTCAAGAAAGAGCTGAAGAAGCTCAAGATGATGCACCCGACCAGCGCCGAAGCGACCGTCGTTCGCAACTACATCGACTGGATCGTCAGCCTCCCGTGGATGGACAAGACCGAGGCGCGCTTCGACGTCGTCGAAGCCGAGCGCATCCTCGACGAGGACCACTACGGCCTCAAGAAGTGCAAAGAGCGCATCGTCGAGTACCTGGCCGTCCAGGCGCTGACCAAGGAGCTCAAGGGCCCCATCCTCTGCTTCGTCGGGCCGCCCGGCGTCGGCAAGACCAGCATCGCGAAGAGCATCGCCCGAGCGACGGGGCGAAAGTTCGTGCGGCTCTCGCTCGGCGGCGTGCGTGACGAGGCCGAGATCCGTGGTCACCGGCGCACGTACATCGGCGCGCTACCCGGCAAGATCATCCAGAGCTTGAAGAAGGCTGGCTCGAACAACCCGCTCTTCTTGCTCGACGAGATCGACAAGATGAGCACCGACTTCCGCGGCGATCCGGCGGCGGCGTTGCTCGAGGTGCTCGATCCGGAGCAGAACGCGACCTTCAACGACCACTACCTCGATCTCGACTACGACCTCAGCGACGTGATGTTCATCACGACCGCGAATACGCTGAGCGGGATCCCGGTGCCGCTCCAGGACCGTATGGAGATCATTCAGCTGACGAGCTACACCGAGTTCGAAAAGCTGAACATCGCCGAGAAGTACCTCGTGCCGCGCCAGAAGGCGGAGTGCGGGCTCTCGGACGTCGACGTCGAGTTCACCGAGAACGCGACCCGCACGATCATCCACCACTACACGAAAGAGGCGGGCGTCCGCTCGCTCGAGCGTGAGCTCGCGAGCGTCTGCCGCAAGGTCGCGCTCAAGGTGTTGAAAGAGGGCAAGGACGCCAAGATCGAGATCAAGGCGGCCGACGTGCCCAAGTACCTCGGCGTGCCGAAGTTCCGCCTAGGCCGTCGCGAGGAAGACGATCACGTGGGTCTGACCCACGGGCTCTCGGTGTCCGTCCACGGCGGCGACATCCTGGACTGCGAAGTCAGCGTCGTCGCGGGTAAGGGCAAGCTCGTCATCACCGGCTTGCTCGAGAAGGGCATGGAAGAGAGCGCCCAGGCCGCGATGAGCTACATCCGCTCCCGCAGCGGCGTGCTCAAGCTCGACCCCGATTTTTACCAGAAGATCGACGTGCACGTTCACTTCCCGGACTTCGTCCGGAAGGACGGGCCGAGCGCCGGTGTGACCATGGCGACCAGCATCGCGAGCGCGCTCACGCGCGTTCCGATCCGGAACGAGGTCGCGATGACCGGAGAGATCACGCTCCGCGGTCGCGTGATGCCGATCGGCGGCCTGAAGGAGAAGATCCTCGCGGCGCACCGGAACGGCATCAAGACGGTGATCGTGCCGAAGGAGAACCGCAAGGATCTGAAAGAGATCCCGCGTCGCGTGCTCCGCGCGCTCCGCATCGTGCTGGTCGACCACATGGACGACGTTCTGCGCGAAGCCTTGAAGCTCCCGGACGGGTCGATGCTCGGCCCGAGGCAGCTCGTCATGGAGTACCGCAACGGCGAGTTCTACGAGGAAGGCGGCTCGGACGGCGGGGACGGCCCGCTGCCTTCCGGCGCGCCCCCCGCTCAGCCGGGCTTGAGCGGCTAGGTTCCGCGGCGTGCGGGGGTTCTTCGTCGCGCTAGGTCTTGCCTCGCTCGGCGCTCTGGCTTGCGCGGCGCGGGGCTCGGAGAAGCCGCCCGAGCCGTCGGCTCCTTCGACCCCGTCCGCGACTGGGCCCTCACCGTCGCACGCGGGAGAGCAAGAAGCGCCGGACGCCGGCCCCGCTTCGATCCCGACGAATGCTGGAGAGACGGGTTCGGCCCCGCCGAAGGTTGGGGAGGCGGCCGTGGAGGCCGCATTTCCCTTCGACGTGGAGCGTGTGCTCGATGCCGGCGTCGTCGCGCTCTCGGTGGAACGCGCGCCACACGTGGCGGCGCTCTCGTCGGACAAGGCGTTCATTCATACGGGGAAGGGCTGGCAAGAGGTGGCCTTGCCGGCGCACCCGCACCTCAGCGGGACCGAGGGCGTGCGCGAGCTCTTCTACGGCCGCGACTACCGTCCGCGCCTGGTCGTCAACGTGGACGCCGCTACGGGACCCGATCGCTCGTACTTCCGCTGGTTGCCGGCAGGCTTCCGCGCGGCGCCCCACGAGCTCGGTCCGCTCGCGAGGAAGGCGCGCCCGATCGGGGCGGGGCCGTGTCCGAGCTGCACCGACAACCGGCTGGTCGCGGTGCTCGGCAACGAAGATCCGGAGATCATCTGTCGCCCGCGTGACGTGTGCGTGGTGAAGCGCGTCACGGGCTGGTCGACGTTTGCCGCGCCCGAGGACGTCCGTTACGCGGCGATCTTTCGAGGAAAGGCCTTTCTGCTCGCCGGGCGTTCCTTGCTCGCGGTCGAGGATGACAAGCGGGTCCAGGTGCTCTCCGATCAGGGGCCCTGGAGTGAGGCGCGCGGGCTCGCCGTGGTGGACGGCGCGCTCTGGGTGCTCGACGCGAGCTCGAGCTTGTATCGATTCGAGCGAGGCGCGTTTCGCTCGTTCGTTTCACCCGTAGGCCCGCCGCGCGCACTCTGGGGCACGACCGAAGCGGCGCTCTGGGTGGGTGGGGAGCGGGGCCTCGGGCGCTTCGACGGCGAACGCTTCCTGATCGTTTCCGCCGTGCCGGGCGACGTGACGGCGCTCGGGGGGAGGGGCAAAGACGAGCTCTGGATCGGGGGCTCGACGGGCCTTCGTTGCGCAAAGCGTCGTCGCTGAGCCGGAGCTTCCGCGGACCTCGCGCGCTCCGCGCAGCAAGCGGTTGCCAGAGGAGTCGTCTCCGGTGAGGATCGCCTCCCGATGACTCGCACCTCCCGCCGATCGACCGTCATACCGGATCTCTCCGAGCTCGAGTCGCTCCGTGACGAGCTGCGCGTGCGCCTGCACCTCGCGAGCAAAGAGGCCAAGCAGCAGTGGGATCAGATCGAGCAGAGGTTGCTCGAGCTCGAGCGCCTGCTCGAGAACGAGAGCGGGAGCCTCAAGGGCGCGGCGGGGGACGTGGCCATGGCCGTGACGCGCGTCTTTGCCGATTTCATGATGCGGCACCTGCCGTCGAGCGGCCCCGCCAAGGCCCCGGTGCACGACGCGATGCGGAAGCGCGTGTTCACGGTCGGCCAGGACGGCACGCTCGCCGCGGCGGCTCAGCTGATGTGGGAGAAGGACGTCGGCTGCCTTCCAGTCGTCGACGAGAGCGGCGTGGTGATCGCCATGATCACGGATCGCGACATTTGCATGGCCTCCTTCGTCCAGTGGGTGCACCTCGGAGACTCGAAGGTGTCGACCGCCATGTCGCGGAGCGTCTTCACCTGCTCGCCCGACGACGAGATCGGCGAAGCCGCCGAGGTCATGCGGCGCCACCAGGTGAGGCGGCTGCCCGTCGTCGACGCCGAGGGGCGTGCGGTCGGCCTGATCTCACTCGGAGACGTTGCGCGCTACGTGCGCCTGCACACGCCGCGCGGCACCTCGAACCTCTCCGAAGCCCAGGTCGCCGAGGCCTTCGTGGCGATCTGCGAGCCCCGCGTTCGCTCGATCCCTCCGCCTCCTCCGGCTGGCCCCATCGACTAACGCCGCTCCCTGATTCGGGTGCGCCGAGCCGCTCTCGGGCGAGGGTCGCGCTGCGTGCGGCGCTCGACTCAATCGCCGAAGGTGTCGCCGTCGTGGCCCCAGAGGTAACCTTCGGCGTTCGTGAACTCGATGTAGATGCGGTCGGGCTTGATGCCGAGCGCTGCTCCGACGAGCGGGCAGAGCGTCGCCGAGAGCGCGCGCGTGCGCTCACTCGTGAACCGCCCGACGTTCTTGATCTCGACGTAGGCGGCCGGCGCATCACTCCCACCGAAGGTCATGGCGGCGGGTGCGTCGAGGCACGTCATCACGTACGCCTCGGGCTTGGCGAGCTCCTTGGCGAGGAGCTTCGAGAGGTCTGCGAGAAGGCGGCGCGCCGCGCTCGGATCGATCGGTGACGCGGAACAGACGACTCTTGCTAGCGGCATGCGCCCCCGCATCTCACGTGCGCGAAGGTGCGTCGAGCGCTCGGTCAGGAGGGCAGGAGCGTCACCCTCGGCGCTGAGCGGGCCGCGCGCCGACCGCGAAGCCCGAGCTCCGGCCGGCCGCTCTGTTTCGATCGTGTAACAGAGTAGGTTGATGAAGGCGCCGTTCACACTCCGGAAAGAGAGCGCGGCCCTCCGAGCAGTGAACGCACACTCGAATTGCGCAACGTATTTGGAGCGGCGAGCGCGGGCTCTGCGTTCACAACTTGCGAAGAAGTGTCTCCACATCTCGTGGAGTCAGTGTGAGCAGCCTGTGGACTACTCGTTGATTACCCCTCGGGTTGTGCTCGAATCAAACCGAGCAAACGAGGCTTTTTAGTGGGCGGGACAGGGGTCGAACCTGCGACATCCGGCTTGTAAGGCCAGCGCTCTACCGCTGAGCTACCCGCCCGTGAAACGGGGTGGCGGACCCTACTACGTGACGGCTGGACCGCCAACACTCCGGAGAGTCGGACGTGGGTTGGCGTGGATTTTTGCGTCGATCTAGAGGATAAAAACTCGATTGACGCTCGTCTCGGGGTGAGGCTCTTAGGTTCGCGACGCGTCGCACCGTTTCTACTGGCGTGAGGTTGAGGGGCCCGCGCCAGACCCGAGCGACAGTTTGAGATGAAAGGAACCAGGATGTACCAAGTTCAAGGCGCCGACACCGATGCTAACTTCCGCGAGTACCGCACTGCCCTCGTCGAGCGCTGCCGTGCAGAGCTCGGTGCCGCGCTCGTCCCTGGTGAGGTGGGTATCATCGTCGATCCCACGGGTGACGCTTTTGCTCAGGGGATTTGTCGCATGCTCGGCGCCTCCGAGAACGAGGTCACGTGCGCCTGTATCCCCGCCGCGAGCCTGGCCGCGGGCCTCCGCGCTTCGCAGCCCGATCTCGCCCGCGCGCTGAGTGACACTCCACCCTTTGGGATGGGATGGATCGTCGTGGTGGGGCGCGGCGCCGCGGCGCTCGCACTGATGCCACAGGAACGCACCGAGCGAGCGCTCTTGAACTGACCCCGATCGGGGGGACGCGCGCCAGGCCCGCAGCCCGGGCGGCTGCGCGAGAAGCCTCAGCGAGTCACGGTGCTCTGGTGAGGGGCGATATTGGTCGGCCGCCCGAGGGCCACGAGGGTGGCGCCGGCGAGGACCAGTAGAGCCCCCAGCACCTGCGGCAAAGTCACCGGCTCTCCGAGGAAGACGTGAGCGAGGAACACGGTGGAGACCGGACCCACCGTGCCGACGATGCCGGCCGGGCCGGAGCCGATGCGGCGGATGCCCGCCGCGAGCAGGAACGTGGGAAGCACCGTGGCGAGGAACGCGAGCAAGAGCCCGAGCTCGTAGACCTCGCGCGGTAACCCCGTGACGCTTCGCCCTGCGACCGCCGCGTGCCCGAGCGTGCAGAGCGCCGAGACGGAGAGCGCGAGCGCGGTGAAGCGCTCGGAGCCCACCCTCGGGATCAGCTGTCCGCTCCCGACCAGGTACACCGCGTACACGACTGCACTCGCGAAGACCAGCATCGCGCCTAGCGCAACGTCGTCACCGCCGTGGCCTACCTCGCTTCTGAAGACGACCGCGATGCCGACGTAGGTGAGGATCAGCGCAACGACCTGGACGCGCGTCAGGCGGCGCCCGAAGAGCAGCGCCTCGAAGAGGGCTACCAGCGTCGGATAGACGAACAGGATCAGCCGCTCGAGGCCGGCCGAAATGTGCTGCAGGCCGAGGAAATCGAACAGACTGGCCAAGTAGTACCCAATCACCCCGAGCAGTGCGATCGCAGCGAGCTCGCGTCGGGTGAGCGGCCGCGCCTCGCTTCGCGACCGTGCGGCGAGGACGAGCAAGTAGACGGGCAGCGCGAAGCCCATGCGGAGGGCGAGGACTTGCAAGGCGTCCACGCCGTGCTGGTACGCGAGCTTCGCCATCACCGCCTTGGCCGAGAAGGCGATCGCCGACACCACCACGAAGCCGACCCCGACGACGAAGCTCGCTCTCGAAGGGCTCGTCGCCGCGATGGCGAGGGCTCGGCCGGACGGCTCGCTTGCCATGCTCTTCCGGACCATAAGGAAACGCCAGCGCACGCGGCAGGGGCAGGTCCCCGAAGAGGGCAGGGACACAGCGCACGGTCACGGGTCATCCCGTACCACCGGCCGCCGCATGCTTTCCGCCTTCTTCACACGAAGATGCGCATCGTGTGAAAACCTTCTTGTCGAGGACCTCGTCTGTGGTATGTAGCCGGCCCGCCTCGGGGCGGTAGTTAAGTTGGTTATAACGCCGGCCTGTCACGCCGGAGGCCGCGGGTTCGAGTCCCGTCCGCCCCGCAAAAAGAGCCCGCTGTAAAAGGCGGGCTCTTTTACTTTTGTCCTACTCGAGTTGGGACGTTTCGGTCGACTCGCGCGCCGGAAGCTGAGGTGCCCGACGGTGTCACCTCCTCCGCGGCGCCATCGTCTCGAACGGCCATTCAGCTGAGCCCGCTCGCACGCTTCGTGAGGTCACTTGCTCCGGGGTTCGGTGTGCGGTGCCGTCGCACCGCAGCAGGTGTTACGAGACAAACGCCTCGACGCCATCGTCGAGGGTGATTCAGGCTGGGAGCGCGTAGCGGTGCGAAGCAGTGCGCTTTCAAGGCGCCATCACCCGTCCATCTCATCGGCGCCGTGATGTCGAGCTGAGTCGGCGGAGTGGCTCGCGCCGTGCGACTCCCTGCGCAAACCATGAGCGATGAAAGATGGGGCGCGAGCCGTGAACGTTCGCCGAGGAGGCCCGCGTCCGATCAACCTGCGGGCTTTCGATTGCGGCGCTCATGCGCTGCGCCCCGCTTGGGGTGAACCAAGGATCGCCTTGATTGCAGCGGCCAGCGTGTTCGACTCCCAGGCGTTCGATCCAGCGTGGTCGCGCGACGCTGAGCAGGTGCTCGAAGAGGGGATCGGCACGCTGGAGCCGGTTGCAGGAGTGACGGTCGGGAAAGTGGAGTGTCGAAGTTCCTTGTGTCGCTTCGAAATCACGCAGATGCGGGCCGGACAAGCGGACACGTTCCTCTGCGATTTTCTCCATTCGAGTGTGTGGCACGGAGCGGGAATGGCGGTGCGCGACGCCGAAGAACCCGGAGAGGTCAGGACGGGTCGGCGTCTATCTCGCGAAGGAGGGGACCGAGATCCCTCGTTTCAGCGACGTGCAGCCGGGTTAGACAGAACGGTTGGACCAGCCTCCTGCGTGCGGCTCTGCGCCTCGAGTAGGCGCCGGCGCTAGGTCATTCCGGGAAAATCGCGCGCTCTCGACGTGCCGGCGGTGAGCTAGGATAGGGCGGCTCACGAGGAGCCTCGCCACCGATGTTGGAGACCGCTGAGATTGGCCGGAGCCTCGACAAGGAGGCGTACGAGGCATTGGTGCCCGGACTTCGTACGGCGCTGCTCAAGGCGCAAACGAAGGTGGAGGTCGCGCGCTTTCCGGTGATCGTGCTCTTGAACGGCATGAACGCCGCGGGCAAGGGCGAGATGCTCAACGTGCTCTATGAGTGGCTCGACGCGCGTTACCTGACGACCTTCGTCGAGCATCCGCCGACGGAAGAGGAGCGGGAGCGCCCGCTGTTCTGGCGCTATTGGATGGCCTTGCCGACGGCGGGCAGGATCGGGCTTTTTCTCGGCAACTGGTACACCGCGCCCATCCTCGATCATGCGCGCGGCAAGCTCGATGACGGCGAGCTCGCCATCAGGATGCAGCACATCGAGACCTTCGAGAGGGCGCTCACGGACGACGGCGCGCTGATCGTGAAGATCTGGCTCCACCTCGGGAAGAAGGAGCAGCGCAAGCGGCTCGAGAAGCTCGAGAGCAACAAGGATACCGCCTGGCGAGTGCGACCCGAAGATTGGAAAGAGCAGCACCACTTCGACGCCATCGCTTCGAGCGCTGAGCTGGTACTGCGCCAATCGAGCTTTGGGGACGCTCCTTGGACGGTGGTCGAGTCGACCGATCATCGCTTCCGAAACGCGACCGTCGCTCGACACTTGCTGCACGAGCTCGAGCGCCGCTTGGAGGGGACGCCGGCGAGCACGGCGCCGCGGCCCGAGCCCTCGATCAGCGACCCGAAGACGATCCTCGACACTCTCGACCTCGGGAAGAAGCTCGAGCGCGCCGAGTACGAGGAACGGATCCCGATGCTTCAGGCCAAACTGAACAGGCTCGCTCGTCGGCTCGCCAAGCGACGCCGGAGCGCGATTTTCTTGTTCGAGGGGTCCGACGCCGCCGGAAAGGGCGGAGCCATTCGGCGTATCGCGCACGGGCTCGACGCGCGGCAATACCGCATCATCCCGATTGCAGCGCCCACGGAGGAGGAGCGTGCCCACCACTATCTCTGGCGCTTCTTTCGCCACCTGCCCCGCCGCGGGCTCATCACCATCTACGATCGGAGCTGGTACGGGCGCGTGCTCGTCGAGCGCGTCGAGGGGTTCGCCTCGGAAGCGGAGTGGCGCCGAGCCTACCGCGAGATCAACGATTTCGAGCTCGCGCTCTCGCGAGACGGGATCGTGCTCGTGAAGTTTTGGCTGCAAATTAGCCCAGACGAGCAGCTCCGGCGCTTTCAGGAGCGCGAGAAGGAGCCCTGGAAGCAGCACAAGATCACCGCCGAGGACTATCGCAACCGCGCGAAGGGCAACCAGTACGAGCTCGCTGCCGCCGAGATGATCGCCCGCTCGAGCACCGAGTACGCGCCGTTCACGCTCGTCGAAGCGAACGACAAGAGGTACGCGCGCGTGAAGGTCCTGGAGACGATTTGCGAACGCCTCGAACGGGAGCTCGCCTGAGCGCCCTTTCGCGGCAGGGCTCTACTTCTGGAACTTGGCTTTCCACTCCCCATACGGCATCCCGTAGACGATTTCCCGCGCGGCCTCGTCGCTGACGGGTACGCCCCGCTCCTCCGCCGCCGCGCGATACCATTTGGCCAAGCAATTCCTGCAAAAGCCGGCCAGGTTCATGAGGTCGATGTTCTGCACGTCGCTCCGCTCGCGGAGGTGCGCGAGCAGGGTTCGAAAAGCGGCGGCTTCGAGCTCGGTCTGGATCTGACGCTCCATGCACGAGCTTATAGCTCGAAGCCCGAGAGGCGTCGGGCGAGGATTAACCGTTGTTCATGCGCTCCATCGATCGCATGAAACCGAGCAGCGAGAAGTCGGGTGCGTCAGCACCGGTTCGCAGCGCCCAGACCGCGGCGCGCACGTAGTGCGAGGGCGACGAGGGCATCGGTGCACTGCTGGACGCCGTGGCCACGCTTCGAAAGCCAGACCGAGGTGAGTCGTTGGCGATGCTCGGAGACTTGGACGAGGCAATCATGGAGTACGAGGCTAAGGGGCGACTGTGTCGGGACTGTGATCAGCGCGTAAAGAGGACGCATCAATCCCGGCCGCGATCCCGGTGGGGATCGACGAAAATGGCTGATTCGTGTGCGCCGGAATGAGTGAATCTGCGCCGGCGTGGGATGAATTTTCAGCGCGCGCGGCGGCGCGTCACGGCCTCCGCCAGCTCCTCGAACAGCGGGCGGCTCTGGTCCCAACCGAGGCATGCATCGGTGATGCTCTGGCCGTAGGTGAGGGGAACGCCCGCCTTTTGGTCCTGGCGCCCTTCGCAAAGGAAGCTCTCGATCATGATCCCGAAGACCGCGCGGCTGCCCGCGCTCACCTGACGGGCGAGCTCCTTCGCGACGACCGGCTGCCGGCGGTGATCTTTGTCGCTGTTCGCGTGCGAGCAATCGACCATCACGCTCGGGCGAAGGCCCTGCTGCTCGAGCGCCTGGGCGCTCTTCTGCACGTGCTCTTCGGAGTAGTTGGGCCCGGTCTTGCCGCCTCGCAAGATGATGTGGCAGTGAGGGTTGCCCTGCGTCGTGACGATCGCAGCGAGCCCCTGCTTCGTCACCGAGAGAAAGTGATGGGGGGACGCCGACGAGCGAACCGCGTCGACCGCTACCTGCACGTTGCCCGACGTGCCGTTCTTGAAGCCCACCGGCATGCTGAGGCCAGAAGCGAGCTCGCGGTGCACCTGGCTCTCGGTGGTGCGCGCGCCGATCGCTCCCCAGGCGACGAGGTCCGCCACGAACTGGGGCGAAATGGGATCCAGGAACTCCGTGCCCGTCGGCAAGCCGAGCGCCACGACGTCGCGAAGGAACTTGCGAGCGACTCGCAACCCGCGGTTGATGGAAAAGCTCCCGTCGAGGTCCGGATCGTTGATGAGCCCCTTCCAGCCGACGGTCGTCCGCGGCTTCTCGAAGTAGGTGCGCATCACGATCAGGAGCTCTTTCTTGTAACGATCCGCCTCGACCTTGAGCTTACCGGCGTAGTCGAGCGCGGCCCCGGTGTCGTGAATCGAGCACGGACCCACCACGACGAGGAGGCGGTCGTCCTTACCCGAGACGACGTCGCTGATTTCAGCCCGGGCGCCCGAGACCAGCGCGGCGTGCTCCTCCGCCATGGGGAGCTCTTCCATGAGGATGGCGGGGGGCAAGAGCGGCCGGAGACTCGTGATTCGGACGTCGTCGGTGGTACGGAGCATGGGTTTTGGGTGCCGACTTTGACGCATTGGCCGGCGCGCGGCCAGCGACTCGAGCCAGGAAACTTGCGCGGTAGGCACGGTCGGAGCCGCTCAGGCGGGACTTCAATAGGTGTGGGCCGGCGGCCGAAGAGATGGAAACAGAGCCTGAATCTCGCTATGGTGATGCGCGCCATGCAAGCTCGCCCCGGTTCGTCGGCGGCCCTGTTCGAAAAGCTCGGTCAGTTCAGGAAGAACTGGATCAAAGGTGGTTGGAGTTGGGATAGCCGTTTCTCGTGCGTCGCCTCCTCGTTCAACGTGGAGTACGAGGGCGAGGCAAGGGCCGTCGTGCTCGCGTATCTCCCTCACGAGTGGACCTCCAAGACCATCTCGGGATCCCCTCAAGCCACGCGTGACGTGGCCGAGGCCACGGGCGGCGTTCGCACGGACCAGCGCCTCTACACGATGGATCAAACCGGGCGCCTGCTCGCCTACGGGCTCTGGTGGCCCTGGGGTGACGAGATCACGGTGTCGCTGCGGCTCGGGCTGGGGGGATACGTGGGCGAGCTCGACTACGTGCGCCTGCGCGAGACCTTCGAAGCTCTCGAATGAGGTGTGACGCTCCGTGCGCCGAACGCCTGGCGCGGGTCCGTCCGGCGATGCCGTGACGGCTCGTCCCGCCCGAGCGCTCGCGCTGCAGCGTGCTCGCCAGAGAGCGGCTGGCCGTTCTCGAGCGTCTGCGGCTGACGCAAAAGGGCCAAGAGGGCGCCCCACGCCGTGATGAACGTGGGGCGAGTGCTCCGGCCAGAATCAGCGTGGGACGTCGATACCGCAGTCGATGAACTGAATGCTGGTATCGATGCGGAAGTTCGAGTCGACGATGTGGCGCTCGGCCCAGAAGAAGTCGAGCTGGTA
>JAEZYO010000147.1 GCA_023419055.1 Pseudomonadota bacterium
GAACGTGTGCGTGGTCGGCGACGACGATCAATCGATTTACGGCTGGCGAGGCGCCGAGGTCGCGCACATCCTGAATTTCCACAAGGACTGGCCCGAAGCGAAGATCATCCGCCTCGAGGAGAACTACCGGTCGCGGGCCCCGATCCTCCAGTACGCCAACACGCTCATCGCTCACAACAGCGCGCGCCACGGCAAGGTCCTCCGCGCCACGCGCGAAGGCGGCGCGCAGCCGCGCGTGCTCCGGTTCGAGGACGAGGTCCAAGAAGCCGAGACGGTCGTGCGCGAGATCCAGCAGCGCATCCTCGGGAGCGAAGACGGGAAGAAGACCGCGCCGAGCGAGCTCGCGATCTTGTTCCGCACGAACGAGCAGCCGCGCGCGTTCGAGGTCGAGCTCAGGCGCGCGCAGGTGCCGTACGCGCTCGTGGGCGGACAGTCGTTCTACGATCGCAAAGAGATCCGCGACGTGCTCTCGTACCTCAAGGTCCTCGCGAACCCGAGCGACGAGGTCTCGCTGCTCCGCATCATCAACACGCCCGCCCGCGGGATCGGGACCGGCACGATCGAGACGCTCCTTTCGTCAGCCGTCGAGCAGGGCGTGCCGCTCTGGAACGTGCTGCCGGAGGCGATCAAGAACGGCGACATCCAGCACAACGCCGCGGAGCGCATCGAACTCTTCCGCAAGCTCATCGAGTTTTACCGCGCGCGGCTCGGTACGGAACCGCTCGCGCCGCTCGTCACCGAGCTCCTCCAGAAGGTCGACTACAAGTCCGAGCTCGAGCGCGTCTACAAGAACGCCGGCGAGCCCGAAGCCCGCTGGCAGAGCGTGGAAGAGTTCGTGAACTCGGTCGCGCTCTACGAAGAGCGCACCGAACAGCCGTCGCTGCTCGGCTTCCTGGAAGAGGCCACGCTCTCGGGTCGTGAGGACAACCGCGACACGGACGACAAGCGCGAGCGCCACGCGGTCACTCTGATGACGATGCACAGCGCGAAAGGACTCGAGTTCCCGCACGTCTACATCGTGGGCATGGAAGAAGGCATCTTGCCGCACAGCCGCTCGATCATCGACGGCCGCAGCATCGACGAGGAGCGCCGGCTCGCCTACGTCGGCGTCACGCGCGCGCAAGAAACGCTCACGCTCTCCTTCGCGAAGACGCGCATGAAATGGGGCAAGCCGCGGGGCTCGATCCCGAGCCGGTTCTTGATGGAGATGCGCGGCGAGACCGAGCGCGCCAAGAAGGCCGCCGAAGCAGCGGCGCTCCTCTTCACGCAGGGCTCGCTCGGCGGCGGTGAAGAGGCCGAAGCGGCGGCCGTGGCGAAGCGAGGCAGCAAGAAGAAGGCCGCCCGCAAGCGCGCCTGAGCTCGCCCTCGCTCTTCAACCGAAGCGGAGCTCGACCCACTCGCCGCGATCGGCGGGGCCTCGGCAGGCCCAGAGCCGGCGCTCCGACGGGGCCGCGACCAGGCAGGCGTTGGTGGTCGTGCCCTGCTCGTCCTCGGCGTAGCGGTTGATGCTGTCGAAGCCGTCCGAGCGATCGGCGAACAGCGCCTTCAACGACGCGTAGTCCTGCCGCGCCGCGCGACCGAGCACCCCCGCGCGCGAGAGGCGCTTGCTGCTCGAGGGCAGCGGCTGCTCACCCTCGTGGGTGCGAAAATCGTCGCTCAGGCAGTGGTTCGTGCGCACCAGCGGCTCGCTCGAGAGCTCGCGCCGGACGACGACCGCGGGATCGGCCTCGAACTCGGTCGCGCCCTGTTCGGAGGCGACCCAGTAGGTGTGCGCGGCGGCTCGCGGAGCGTGCGCCACGACCTCACGCGCCTCGTCGAGGGACGAGCTCGCGAGCGCGCGGTGCAGGATGCCGGTGTAGCCGACACCCGGGCGCGAGCGGCGGGTCTTGATGTTGGTCGTGCCCACGGCGACGCCCTCGGCGTTCATGCCGGTGAGCGAGAGCGAGCCGACGCACGTGATGGCCCAAGACTCGGGCCCCTCGAGCGGGCGGCGGTGGACCGCGACGACGAAGTCGAGATCGGTCGGGTTGAGGTCCCAGGTTTGCCCGACGAGCGGGCTCCCCGAGCTCGTCAGAGCGCCCGGCACGAGCACGGCGGTGCAGCCTTCGTCGGCCGAGGGAGCTGGCAGCAGCACGACGTCTCGCACGTCGGTCATGTTGGTCACCGCGTAGAGGACGTGGGGCTCGATCCCGGCCGCCTCCGCGATGCCCGAGATCTCTTCGAAACCGGCGGCGTCCCAGCGCGCCTGGATCTCCAGGCAGCCGCGCCCGGCCGAAAGGAACTGCTCCATCAAACCGGGACGCCCTCTTTCGGTCGCGTAGGCCGCGAAAGCCGTCAATCGCTGCTCCACGAACGCCGTGATCCGCGGGCGCTCGGCCTCGCCCTGGCCTCGCCCGAGCTCGCGCGGCGTGCCCCGGCACTCGATCTGTGGAAGGAGAAAGGTCATTTTCTAGGCTCCCTAGTAGCACCTGGCGCGGGGTGGCGTAAGCTACCGGCCGTGGCGACCAAGGCGTTTCCCCTCCTCTTCGCGTTGCTGTTCGTGGCGGCGCCCGCGTTGGCGCACGCCGAGCCGCATCAGGCGACCGACGAGTCCGCCGACCTCTTGAGCTACGTGCCGGGCGCGAACCGCCTCGAGGGACGGATCCGGGCCCCCTGCTGCTGGAACCAGACGCTCGACATCCACGGCTCCGAAGTCTCGAACGAGCTGCGTCGCGAAATCAGAAGGCGCCTGCGGGCGGGCGAGACCCCGGAGGCCATCGAGGCCTCCATCGTCCAGCGCTACGGCGAGAAGGTCCTCGCCGTCCCGCACGGCAGTCCGCTGAAGAGCGTCGCAATCCTGCTCTCCATCGCGATGGCGGGCGCCGGCGTGGGCGGGTTCTTCATGTTGCGCCGCTGGCGAGAGCGGGGGCAGAAGGCGAAGGAAAGAGCGTCGAGCGACAAGCCGACGCCGAGCAAGGACGCCGAGTACGGCGCGCGCCTCGACGCCGAGCTCAAGGCGCTCGACGAGTGATCCACGTCGCGGCGTTCAAGGCTCCGTCGCCTTGAGCAGCGCCGCGAAGCTCACGAACTTCTCGCGCACCTTGCCGCTCGCCTTCCCGCGGTCGATCTCGGCCGCGTCGATGCGCTCGAAGTCCGAAAACCCGACCAAGCGGTGAACGTCGCCGAGCCGCTGGATCAGCTCGGCGGAGTCGCTCACGGAGCGCCCCATCCAGCTCGCCGCGTCGTCCAACATGGTTTGCGACGTCTCCTTGGCGTCACTCTTGTTGGAGCCGATGAGCCCGGTCGGCCCGCGCTTGATCCAGCCGACGGCGTACAATCCCGGGACCACCGTCGCCGCAGAGTCGATGACTCGCCCCGCCGCGTTCGGGACCACCCCGCGCGTCGCGTCGAACGGCACCCCGGGCAGCCCCGAGCCCTGGTAGCCGATCGAGCGCACCACGATGCCGGTCGGGATTTGCTCGAACTCTCCGGTGCCGTGCGCCGACGCGGATCCGTTTCGTTCCCGGAGCTCGTTGTTCTCGACCTTGAGAGCGCGCACGCGATCGCCTTCGCCCACCACCTCCGCAGGTGACGCGAGGAAGCGCAGGACGACCTGGCGCTTCTTACCGGGTAGCCGCTCGCGCGGCAGGGCCTCCACGTAGTCGACCAAGCGGCGCGTCGTGCTGTCGAGCGGCTCGCGCGAAGCGCTCGGGAGAGCGCCTTCGACGCTGAGCCCCACGTCCGGCAGCTGGGCGATATCGATGAGCTCGCCGAGATCGAAGGCAGCTTGAACCGGGCCTCGCCGTCCGAGCAGCACGACCTCGCGCACGCGGCTCTCTCTGAGCGCATCGAGCGCGTAGGAGGCGATGTCCGTCGGGGCGAGCTCGTCGGGGTCGCGCACCAGCAAGCGCGCGACATCCATCGCGACGTTGCCCATGCCGACGACCACCGCACGCTCGGCGTCGAGGTCGAATTGTCGCTCGGCAAAATCGGGGTGGCCGTTGTACCAGCCGACGAACGCAGTCGCGGCGAAGCTCCCTCGCAGATCTTCACCCGGGATACCAAGGCGCTTGTCGTGCGCCGCGCCATAAGCGAGCGCGACGGCGTGATAGTGCGCGAGCAGCTCCGCCACCGAGACCGCGCTGCCCACCTCCACGTTGCCGATGAAGCGGAACCCGGGTTGCTGAGCCGTACGATGGAACACCAGGCTCGTTCGCTTGATGCTCTGGTGATCCGGGGCCACTCCGAAGCGGACCAGCCCGAACGGGACAGGCAAGCGCTCGAAGACGTCGACCGAGAGCCGCGGCTCGGCGCTCCTCAGCAGATAATCCGCAAGGTAGAAGCCCGCCGGCCCGGAGCCGACGATCGCAACGCGGGGCCCCGCCGGGGGCACATCGCCAGGGACTCCCATTCCAATTACGGTACCCGACTCCCTGGCCAAAGCCAGACGCCCCCTCGGAAAAGATGCCGTCACAGGGGGCTCACCCCGCTTGACCGACCTGGACGAGGAGCCTAAAGTTTCAACAGATTTTGAAACCTCAAACATGACCGGCACCGACGAAACCAGCGCCGCCGAGCTCGAAGTCGCCGACACCGTCGGCCGGCTGATGGAGTTTTGGGGGTTTAAGCGCCCCATGGGGCGGGTTTGGACGCTGCTCTATCTCTCACCCGAGCCCCTCGGCGCGGCAGAGATCGGCGAGCAGCTACGAATGAGCGCCGGCGCGGTGAGCATGACGCTCGGCGAGCTCGTCAAGTGGGGGGCCATCAAGAAGAGCTGGAAGCCGGGCGAACGGCGCGACTACTACGAGCCGGAGACCAGCATCGGCAAGCTCGTGCAGCGGGTGTTGCGCGAGCGCGAGCTCGGTCTGGTTCGAAACTTCGCCGAGGCGCTCGAGAGCGCGGAGCGTGAGCTTGCCCGCGGGCCGCGAGAGAGCCAGGAGCTCGAATTCAAGCGCGAGCGGCTGCGCGAGCTCGGCCGCCTCGCCAAACTCGGCGAGACCTTGCTCACGGCGCTCGTCGCAGGCAAGACCGTCGACCCGACCCCCATCCTCAAGGTTTACGAAGACTCATGACCGCGACTTCAGCGCGTGAAGGCTCCGGGGCGATGTTCGACGGCATCGCGCACCGTTACGATCTCCTCAACCGGCTGATCTCGCTGGGCATCGACCAGAGCTGGCGACGAAAGACCGTGAAGGCGCTGTCGCTCGGCCCGGGCTCGCGAGTCCTCGATCTGGCCACGGGTACGGCGGATCTGGCTCTGCTGGTTGCTCGCTCGGAGCCTGGGGCGCACGTCGTCGGGCTCGACCCCTCCGAGCGCATGCTCGAGGTCGGACGCAAGAAGGTTTCCCGCGAAAAGTTCGAGGATCGAATCGAGCTCGTCGTGGGTGACGCCCAGAAGCTGCCGTTTCCGAGCCGCTCCTTCGACGGCATTTGCATGGCGTTCGGCATTCGTAACGTACCGGACCGCGGCGCCGCCCTGCGCGAGATGAATCGCGTGACCCGTCCTGGCGGGCGAATCGCGATCCTCGAGCTCTCGGAGCCCGAGAAGGGTTTGATGGCAGGGCTCGCGCGCTTCCACATCCACACCGTGGTGCCTCAAGTGGGCGCGCTGCTCTCCGGCAGCCGCGAGTACGCTTACCTGCAGCGTTCGATCGCCGCCTTCCCGCCCGCCGCGGAGTTCACGAAGCAAATCGCCGCGGCCGGCCTCGCACCGGTGGAAACCGAATCGCTCACCTTCGGCGTCTGCCACCTGTACGTCGCGGAGGCTCGCCCCGTCGCATGAACCCGCTCGTGTCGCCGTCGCCGAGCCTGTTCGAGACCGATCGCGAGCTCGAGCTCGAAGCCGCGCTGGCTCGAGCGGATCAGAGCTCCGAGCTCGTCGCGGTCAGCTTCGACGCCCGAGTAGCGCCGGCCGAGGCCCTCATCGCCGGCTCCGGCGAGGACGCCTGGGTCTTCGCGCCCGCCTCGGGTCTCGAGTGCGCGGGGCTCGGCGTGGTGCGCGCTCTCGAAGCCAGCGGCCCCGAGCGCTTCGAAGCGATCCAGCAGCAAGCCTCACGGCTCTTTCGGGCCATCGGCACCGCCGGGGCCGACACGGAGAGCGAGACGCCGCGCTTGTTCGGAGGGTTCGCCTTCCAGAGCGGTGGCACGGAGAGCGCGCTCTGGCGCCCGTTCGGCGAGGCGCGCTTCGTGTTGCCACGCGTGAGCTACGTGCGGCACGAAGGTCGCGCGACGCTCACGCTGACGCTCGAGCGACGAGAGCTAGAGTCGAAGGAGCTCCGCCGCGTCGCCTTCCTCGAGCTCGCGCGCGCGCGGGCTCTGCTCGAGAGGACACCGTCGGACGCGCCTCGATCGGTGCCCCCGTCCGCCCCTCCTCGCGCCGAAAACGGCGCCGCTTTCGCCGAATGGAGCGCGCTCGTGGAAGCGATCCGTCAGGCGATCGCCGAGCGCCGGTTCGAGAAGGTCGTGCTCGCGCGCCGGGTCGAGCTCGAGCTCTCCGCGCGCGATCCAGCGAGCGTGCTGTCGCACCTCCGCGCGCAGGCGCCGGAGTGCACGCGCTTTCTTCTGCGCGTGGGGACGAGCTCCTTCTGCGGCGCCGCCCCCGAGCGCCTCGTGCGGAAGAAGGGGCGCGAGCTCGAGACCGAGGCGGTCGCAGGGTCGATCAAGGCGGGCAACGCCGGTGAGCTCCTGCGCTTGCTCGAGAGCAAGAAGGATCTCGCCGAGCACGAGATGGTCGTTCGGGGCATCAAGCAGGCCCTTTCACCACTCTCTGCCGAAATCGAAGCGCCGCCCCGCCCCGAGTCCTACAGGCTCCGTCACGTCACGCATCTGCGGACGCCGATCCGCGCGCGCCTGAACGACGACCGGCATGTCGTGTCGCTGGTGGCCCGCTTGCACCCGACGCCGGCGGTAGGCGGGCTCCCGAGCGCCGCGGCGGTCGAATGGATCGCCACGCACGAGCGCGACGAGCGTGGCTGGTACGCGGGTCCCATCGGCTGGTTCGACGCAGCCTGTGACGGTGAGTTCGCAGTGGCGCTCCGTTCGGGGGTGCTCGAACCCGGGCGCGCCCACCTCTATGTCGGGGCAGGAATCGTGCGGGATTCGCGGCCAGCCGAGGAGTTCGCGGAGACCGAGTGGAAGCTCGCGGCGCTCGCCGGCGCCCTCGGGGTCGGGTCGTGAGCGAGGCGCTTCGACCCGACGCGCTGCTCACTCAATGGTCCCGCCTGCTGCTCGGGAAGCTCGCGGCTGCGGGCGTCAACCAGGCCGTCATCAGTCCCGGCTCGCGCTCGACACCGTTCGTCTGGGCTGCCCTGAACACGCCTGGGCTCGCTTGCCATTCGGTGATCGACGAACGCTCCGCCGCCTTCTACGCGCTCGGCATGGCGCGGGTCACCGGAAGGCCGGCGCTCTTGCTCTGCACGTCCGGGAGCGCCGGCGCCCACTATTTCCCTGCCGTCATCGAGGCAGCCGAGGCTCGCCTGCCGTTGCTCGTGCTCACCGCCGATCGCCCCCTCGAGCTCCAGGACGCTTCGGCGGCGCAGACCGTCGATCAGACACGCCTCTTCGGGCATTTCGCCCGCCGCTTTTACGAGCTCGGACAACCCGACTCGAGCCCGAGCGCGCTCGCCGGGCTTGCAAGGCTCGTCGAGCAGGCGGTCTTCCACTCGCTGCACCCCGAGCCGGGCGCCGTGCACCTCAACGTCCGCGCGCGTAAGCCCCTCGAACCCGTGCCGGCAGACGGCGAGCTTTCGGCGCGCGTGGACGAGCTTCTGTTCATTTCTCCGCGCCTGGCCGGGGTCCCGGCGCTGCACGCCGATCGAGCAGCGATCGAACGCCTCGCCGAGGCTTGCCGCGGGACGAAGCGCGGGCTGGTCGTGCTCGGCCCGAGCGCCAAGAGAGCTCTGCCCTCGCTCGCTCCGCTGCTCGAGGCGACTGGATTTTCGCTGCTCGCCGAAGCGACCAGCCAGCTGCGGTTCGGAGCCGAGCTCGGTATCCCCCGGGAGCGGCTGATCGACGGCTTCGACACGTTGCTGCGCGTGCCCGAGCTCCGGCGGCACCTGTGCCCCGAGCTCGTCTTGCATTTCGGCCCGCCCTCGACCTCGAGCGCCCTGGAAGCGCTCCTTGCGACTGGGCGCGTTCGCGAGCACGTGATCGCTCGGCACGCCTTCCCCGACCCGAGCAACCGCGCCGAGAGCGTGACGCTCGGCGATCTGGACGATACCGCGCGGCGCCTCACCCAAGCGCTGCTCGAGACGCCGAGCCCCGAACACGCCGCGGCGCGCGCCGAGTTCGCGTCTCGTTGGTCCAGGGCAAACCGCGCGGCGTGGAGCGCCGTCGAGCGCGTCGCCGGGAGCGGAGAAGGGCTCCGGGAGGGGACCGCCGTACGCACCGTGATCGAGCGCCTCCGCCCGGGAGCCCTCCTCACCCTGGGTAACAGCCTCCCCGTGCGTGACGTCGATCAGTTCGTCCCCGCGGGCGAGCGCGGCCTCACGATCTTGCACCAACGCGGAGCGAACGGCATCGACGGCCTGCTCTCGGGCGCAGCCGGGGCAGCGCTCGTGCACGACGGCCCGAGCGCTCTGCTCGTCGGCGATGTCAGCTTCTTGCACGACCTCGGCGGGCTCGAGCTCGTGCGCCGCGCCCGGCGGCCGCTCGTGGTCGTGGTGATCGACAACGCCGGGGGACGCATTTTCGATCAACTCCCGATAGCGCGCCATTTCGAGGGCAACCCCGCCGCTCGCGACTTCTGGACCACCGAGAGGCGTTACGACCTCGGCCACGCTGCGCGGCTGTTCGAGATCGCGTATCGGGCTCCGAGCACCGCCGATGAGCTCGCGAACGAGCTCGTCGCCGCGCTCTCGAGACCTTCCGCGACCCTGCTCCAAGTTCGAGTGGTCCCGGACAGCGCCGAGCGCGATCTCGCCGCGGTCACGACCATCCTGGCGAAGGAGCTCGCGAACGAGCTTCGGCCATGAAGCGGCTCGTCTGTCTACACGGCTTCACCGGCGCGCCCGCGAGCTACGACGGGCTCCGGACCCGACTGGGCCAAGCCTTCGAGATCACGGCGCCAGCCATTTCGGGCCACGCGGGCACCGGGTTCGACGGGGTCCAGAGCTTCGACGACGAGGTGGCGCGGCTGCTCGAGCTTTGCGGCGGAGAGCGAATCACTCTGGTCGGCTACTCCCTCGGCGCCCGGCTCGCGCTCGGTCTCCTTTGCCGCGCGCCGGAGCGCTTCTCGGGCGCCCTTCTCCTGGGGGTGCACCCTGGCCTCACCAGCGAGTCCGAACGCGCCGAACGGGACCGCTCCGACGCGCGCTGGGCGGCGCTGCTCCGGGAGCGCGGTCTCGGGCCCTTCTTGGCCGAGTGGGAAGCGCAGCCGCTGTTCTCCACGCAGAGCAACCTGACCGCTCAGGAGCTCGCAAGTCAGCGAGCCATCCGGGACCGTCACGACCCCGAAGGGCTCGCGCGCTCGCTCGAGCTCTTCGGGCTCGGGAGAATGCCGGAACGCTGGTCCAGTCTGCCGACCTTGGACCTGCCAATCACGCTCGGCGCCGGGGAGCTCGACTCGAAATTCGTCGCGCTCGCTCGCCGCGCCGTTCAGGACCTGCCACGCGGTCGCGTGTCGATCGCG
>JAEZYO010000175.1 GCA_023419055.1 Pseudomonadota bacterium
GTGCGCAGCTCTTCGTCGAGGTCCGACTCGCGGTCGGCCGAAGCCGCGCCGGGAACGGCTACGTTCGCGCTCGTCGCTCCCCGGCGAGCGACGACTGCGCTCGACGGCGAGGCGCTGGCAAGCGGCAGGCTCGCCGGAGTCGGAGGAGGCTCCCCCTGCCGTGAGACTTCTCGCGGTACCGCGGCGCTCGAGATGGTAGTCGAAACCGTCGGGCCACGCTCGCTCACGCCCGCGGCGTAGCCGGCGTGGTGACCCGCCGCGTAGCCCCCGCCGCCCGCGAGCACGGCCAGGCCAAGCCCGAGCGCCGTTTTGAAGCGCGTCGCGCTTCGCGACGCATCGAGCGGCGGCTCTTGCTCGCCAGGCAGGGCGCCCCCGGCGAGAGCGTTTGCGACGCCGAGGCGCACTCGTGCACGGTCGGCCTCGGTCGGCGAGAGACCCCGGCGTGCGGCGGCGAGGACGCGCGCCTCTCCGTTTTCGAGCTCCGTCATGGCTGCTTCCCCAGGCTTTCGAGGGCGCGCTGAAATTCGAGGCGTGCGGCCCGGAGGCGCGTGTACGCCGTGTTGAGAGGAACCCCGAGCGCCTGCGCAACTTCGGGTACGCTCAGCTGTTCGAGCATGCAGGCCACGAAGATCTCCCGCTTGCGATCGTCGAGCGCAGCGACGAACCTCCGAATAAAGCGCGCCGCCTGCTCGTCTTGCGCGCGCTCTTCGGGCCCCCGCTCCGGGCTCTCCGGCTCGTCATCGAGGCTCTCGCTCGGTTTGCGTTGGCGCCGGCGCCGCTGCTTGTAGGCGACGTTTCGCACCACGCCGTACAGCCAGGTGCGCAGGCTCGAGCGCCCTTCGTAGCTCGGCAGCCGCCGGTACACGATCACGAACACGTCTTGCGCCGCGTCATCTAGTGAGGCTCGCTGCACACCGAGCCCCTGGAGACAGCGCCATACGAAGTCGAACTCTTCGGCGTAGACGCGCTCGAAGGAGGGCGGCAGCGCTGCGGGAGTCACTTCATTCGAGGAGGTAGCCAGGACCAGGATCACCGAGCTTCTCGAGTGAGTCCCCGGAGGGACGCGCATCCATTGCCTCAGAAGGTCGAATTGACGCCCAGGTAGAGTCGAGCCGAAAGGCCGCCGGGCCGGTGCACCAGGTCGGTTCCCTCGAGCACGAACTCGCGCCGTTCGAAGGGAACCGCGACGCCGCCTCGCGCATCGAGCCCAAAGCTCCCGACGCGGGCGGTCAGGCCCGCTTCGAGACGCGCCGCCTGCCAGAGCGCGGCACCGAGCTTGGTGTGCGTGACGCCGGTGCCCTCACCTTGCAGGCTTCCGAGCTCGTAGCCGGCGCACGCGAGCGGGGTCACGGCCGCGAACGCTGCCTCGCGACAAGCCAGTAACCCCGCTGCGAGGAGTTGGAAGTCGCCGCCTCTCTCGGCATCGACGGCGGCGTGCTGGTGGGCGAGCCAGGTGCCCGTGGCGCCGAGGCGAAAGCCCGCGTAGCGAACGCTGAGCTCGACGCCTACTCCGGGAGCCAGCGCAGGGAGGGCACTCGAATCGATCACCACACCGGCACCGAGCGCCAAGGAGACGGGCGCTCGCTCGGCGCGCGTTCGCTGCTCCGCGGGAGCTCGGTCGGCTTGCGGCGCGGGCTCCGATTTCACCTCGGAGAGCGACTCCGGAGGAGGGGGCGGCTCCGATTCCGCGCTCGACGCGGCTTCACCCTCACTTGGGGACACTTGCTGGATCGCCAGAGCCAGCAAGACAGCGCCTGCGTTCGTCACCTCGGCGCAAGAAGCTCCGCGAAGCTCGCGGAGCCGCCTCGTACCCGTAGCGCGATCGATGGTCACGAGCCGAAGCCTCCAGCCTGCTGCGTCGTCGACCTCGACCTCGAAGTCCGTGCCCGCGACTTCAGCGATCGGAGCGCCCGTCAAGCGCTCGGCGTCCTCACGCAAGGTCGCTTCGAGATCGCAGCCGAGCGGCGCCGTAACGTCGAGGTCGGCCGCAACGGCCACGTTCGAGATGATGAGCGCCCCGCCGGCCAAGATAGAGGCTTTCGCCATGCTGCTGACCCCGGAGCGCCGAGCGACCACTCCGGGATGGTAAGCGAGCAGGTGCGACATTTCCATCCACTCGCCGCCTTTCGTTGCGTACGCCGCGCGTTCTTCCTGCACGTTCATCCGTTACGGTCCGACGCCGCGTCGAATCTTGACAGGAGCCCGCGCGTCCGTGGGACTCTGACGCATCACTCGATCCGTGAGCGAGCTCTCTTCGAGCTCCCCTCGACTTACTGGACGTGACCCATGCTCGGACGCAACACCGTAATGATCGGAGCTCTAGCCGTCGGAATCATCGCCGCAGGGTGCAGCGACTCTTCGGACCCGAGCTCCGGCGACGGAGGCACCGGCGCAGGCGCGACGACCGGGAACGGGGGGGCGGCCACGAGCGGCGGCTCTGCGGGGAGCGCTTCTGGCGGTAGCGCCGGCTCCGCACCGAGCGGAGGTTCGAGCAGCGGAGGGACGAGCTCCGGAGGCAGCAGCGCGGGCGGCAGCGGGGGCAGCGCGCCCGTCGGTTGCACCGACCCGGAAGGCACCGCGATCGAGCTGCTCACGACCACGAGCATCGCGGAGATGGGAACCCCCTTCGATCCGGACGCCGAGGATCTCGTCGACCCCTTCGATTGGAACACCAACTACGGCAAGCCTCCGGAGCTCGTCGCGCTCGCCGATGGCGAGAACGTCGACGTCCTCTGGCAGGACACCGAGCAGAAGAAGGCGTTCGTCGTTCGTGCCGAGAAGGGCGACGCCGGCTACGCCGTCACGCGCGCCTACTCCGTGCCGATCATCGACAAGATCATGGGCTTTTCGCGCGACGAGGCGGGCAACTACTACTACGCGACCGGCATCGACGAGGACGACGCGATTGACGAGACCACGCCTGCGGCCGGCCTCCATCGCAGCGGCATCGTGCGCTTGATCAAGTTCGGCCCCGAAGGAGGCTGCGCGCTGCTCAACGTCGACGTGGATCTCGCGCGCGAGCAGAAGGACGGCGAAGCGGAGCCAATCGTGAACCCGATGACAGCCGCGAGCTCACGCCTCGCTTACGCGAACGGGGCCCTCGCGCTCGTGCACGGCATCAACACGAAGCCGGATATGCAGGGCACTCGACATCAAAAGGCGCTCACGACGCACTTCGACGCGACCTCGGGCGCGGTGACGCGCACCGAGTCCATGTGGGTGAGCCACTCGTTCGATCAGAGGCTCTTCCACGACGGCGCCGGGTTCGTCGAGCTCCACCTCGGTGACGCCTACCCGCGTTCGCTCGCGCTCGGACGCTTCCAGGCCGAGGCCGGGACGAGCACGTACGAGGTTTACCTGCACAAAGGCCCCACCGGCGAGAACAGCACCTTCACTCGTCTGGGAGGCATCGCGCCCATCGCGACCGGCGATTTCGGCTACCTCGTGGTCTTCACGACCGACCGCTCGCTCGACATGCCGAGCGAGGATTGGCAGACCCTGGTGGGGACCCGCGATCTCGCGTTCTTGCGCGTTTTACGCGACTTTGCCGAAAGTGACCCGGAAGATCGCAACTTCGTCGAAGGCAGCGTGACCACGACCGTGACGCGCACGGTGCGGATCGACGACATGGATGTCGAAGTCGACTACGACAACCATTTCGATTGGCTCACCGACTATGCCGGTGATTCGGCGCAGGCGGACCGGCCGCGCGTCGCAGCGATCGGTAACGACCAGTTCATCGTGCTCTGGGAGCGGTGGAACGGCAACGACGGCCAGAGCTCGGAGTTCGCCGGCACTCAGGGCCTCGTGCTCGGCGCCGACGGCGTGATCGACGTGGCCGCCAAAACGGTGAGCGAGCGGCACCTGTCACGCGGCGACGACGTGATCACCGTCGGCAACCGAGCGCTCTTCGTGTCGGGCGACGCAGCCGAGAAGAAGCTGGTGCTGAATTTCGTCGCGGCCGATCTCTCGGTCGAGACGGTCGAGCTGCCCTGAAGGCGCTCAGACGAGCCCGCTCCTGCGCCGCAAGATCC
>JAEZYO010000342.1 GCA_023419055.1 Pseudomonadota bacterium
CGCGATCTCCGACACGAAGGGCGTCGCTCGAAGATCCCCGTCGGCTTCGAACAGTTTCGCCCAGTCGACCGGGATCACCCACGCCTCCGCACGGGTGCTGCCTAGGAAGTGGCCCAAGGCTTCGACCCCAGCCCGAGGATCGACACCGGTGATGCCGAAGCCTCGCAGCCGCTGATCATTCTCGGATCGCGCCGCCATGCCGACGCTGGTCCAAGGTCCCCAACACAAGCTCAGACCGGGCAAGCCGCGGCGCCTACGATAGTGCGCTAGGGCATCCAGGAAGGCATTGGCGGCGCTGTACGCCGCAACACCTTGTCCCAAGATGCCGAGTTGGTGGGTGGCGGAGGAGAACGCGACGAAGTACTGCAACGGCTGTCCCACGACGGCACGGTGAAGCTGCCAAGCGCCGCTCACCTTCGCGCGGAGGATCTCGGCCATGCTCGCCGGGGTCGCATCTGCGAGCTTCTCGGCAGCGCCGATGCCGGCGGCGTGAACGACACCACGCAGCGCTGGCCACCCCCAGGACGGAAGCTCAGCAATCACGCCCGCGAGAGCGCCTTCCTCGGCGACATCGAGGGCCACGTAACGCACACACACGCCTCGCTCCTCCAGAGCGCGAAGGCTCGCAGCCTCGCTGGAGTCGGGCGAAACCTCTCTGCGGCCGATCAACAGCAGATGGCGCGCTCCCTGATCGACGAGCCAGCGCGCAGTCACCAGGCCCAAGCCGCCAAGGCCACCCGTGACGAGATGCGTACCGGGGGAACTATCGAGCGACGGAGCGGGTCGCGGAGCTTCCGGATCTCGCACCAGCCGCGGGACGTAAGCCTTGCCCTCGCGGAAGCCCAAGAACCGTTCGTCTCCGGAGCTCCCCAGAACGGCGAACGCGTTCCGCGCTCCTTCTTCCGGTGTCACGTCGTCGAGATCGACGATACCGCCCCACACCTCTGGCTGCTCGACGGCGATCGTCTTCGCGAAGCCCCACAGGAGTGCTTGCGCCGGAGCATCGAGCCCGGTGCCGTCCACTGACTGGGCGGAGCGCGTCACGACCCAAAGCCGGGCGGCCGTCGCAAATCCCGGTGCGGCGGACAGGCTCTGAACCAGGGCGAGCACGGTGTCCACGCCCGTGGTTTGAGCGCGCAGCAGTCCGGTACTGTCGGCCGACTCCGCGTCCAAGCTCCAGAGGTGAACCACGCCGTTCAGCGGGCGAGCCTCCTCCGAGGCAAGCTGTTCGAAGAGCCAGCGCAGGTCGTCTGTTCGAGCGGGTGGAAGCTGGGCTAGGTCGGGCTCCAGGCGCTCCCGTGTCGTGCCCTTACGAACCAAGACGCAGCGGTCGCCGGACTCCCGAACCAGGCGCGCCAGAGCGTCACCGACTCCCCCTGCATCCGTGAGCACGATCCACGTGCCCGGTTCACGCGCTGATCCCGTCTGCACTTCGTGCGCTCGCCAGGCGACTTCGTAGAACGAACCCGTCGCAGGTGCTTCCTCGTCCGGCAAGTCGAGCGCCGCCCGTTGAAGACGGAAGCCACGGACTTCGCAGACCAAGTCGCCATCGAGATCGAAGACTCGAAGGTCCCCCTCCAAGTGATCCGCACCAGACTTCGCCGCGTTGCGAAGCACAGCGTGGCTGTAGACGTGCTCGGGAGGCTGCTTCGATACGCTGAACCCTCCGAGCCCAACGGGCAGATACAGGGCGTCGGAGTCTCCCGGGTTCGACGGCTTCGGCAAGGCAGCAGCGAATGCCTGCAAGCACGCGTCGAGGAAGGGCGGGTAAAGACCAGCCTTCGGGTCGGCAACACCGGTACCTGCGACTAGCCGAACGCGAGCAAGAGCCTCACCATCGCGACGCCAAATCTTCTCGACACCCCGAAACTGCGGGCCGAACTGAGCGCCCGAGCTCGCCAGCTTCTCGTAGAAGGCAGCGCCCGCCACCTCTTCCGAACAACGAGCACGGATCGCGTCCACCGATTCTCTCTTCGGTGTTGCCGCGGATTTGGGCTTGTCCGCCTCGACGAGGTGCGCACGCGCACGCTCCCGCAACTCAGCGACGGCCGCCACGTTCGGCCTGCCGCGCTCGTGGTAGACCTCCGTCAAGCGGTGCAGGTGCGACAGGTGACGGAGGATCACGTCCGCGCGCGGACCAAAGTCGAGCAGGCACGCGATTTCGGTGACTCCGACTCCATGCAGGCGCTCGAGTAAGGGCACGCAGCTCTCGGCGGTGCCCATCAGGGAGCGGGTCGAATAGAATCGCTCGAACAGGAAGTTCGCGAACGCATCCTTGTCTTCACGAGAGAGCGCGTCGAGATCGATGGACTCGCCTCGATTGGCCGCAAGCCCTTTCAGGAGCGAAGCGTTCGCCTTGAGCCATTCGGTATACGGCCCGCGCACCTCCGCGCGTGTGCTCTCCTCGTCTTCCCCGACGAAGGTGTGGAGCATGACCGTCACTTCGCCGGACTCCGGATCCCAGCCATGTCGAGCCCGTGACTCGCGATAGAGAGCGATCCGCTCCGCGACGTCGTCGACATCGTGGTCCAACAGATGAGTCAACAGGTTGACGCCCATCGCGCCAGCCCGAACGAACGTCTCCGAACTCCCCGCGGCGGTGAACCACACGGGCAGCTCCCGCTGCACCGGTTTAGGCTGGATGCGAACTTCGGTCTCTTTCCCCACGCCGTTCTTCACGCGCAAGGTGTCCCCGCGCCAGAGCGCGCGGACGGTCTCGAGTCCGCGCAGCATTTCCTCGCGGCGGTTCGGGTAGCGCTCCGGAAAGAACGCAAAGTCGTTCGGGTTCCAGCCCGGCGCCGCCGAAATACCGACACGCCCTTCCGAGAGATTGTCGACCATCGCCCACTCTTCGGCGATGCGGAGCGGGTGATGCAGCGGAATGACGACGCTACCGGCGCGAAGACCGATGTTCCGGGTCTCACGAGCGAGCGCTGCGTGCAGAACCGCCGGGTTCGGATAGAGGCAGCCGAAGTCCGTGAAATGCCGTTCGGGCACCCACACACTCGAAAACCCTCGAGTGTCGGCGAAGCGAGCGCTCTCGAGGATGAGCTCATAGCGGCGATCGAGCAACGCGTCGTCGCTCGCCGCAAAGAACATCAAACCGAACTTGAGCTTTCCGGACGCCCCGTTCGTCATGAGTGAGCTCCCTGCACGTGAGTCGTCATGTGAAGGGTCCATTCCCCGCCTTCAGCGGAAGGCCTGCTATGCACGCTGCATTCGTTCCCGTTCGGCGCCCGACGCAGGCTTACCTGCAACGTTCGAGGTGAGGTGGGGTGCAAATAGAGCGGCTTGTGCAACTTGAAGTCAGCGACGCTTCCAGCACTCAACCCGGCCTCGCGTGACGCCGCGAGCGCGAGCTGCAGAAACGTCGCTACGGGTACCAAGACCATGCCGGCGATGCGATGATCTTGGGCGTACGGCAGACCTTCGACGCAGAGATCATTCTCCCAAACCTGCGTGTCCGTAACGGACGCGGGTAGCGCGTGCCGCCGCCCGAGGAGCGGATGCTGGGGGCTTTCGTCAGTCGCCTTGGCGCTCGCCGTAGCTGTCGACGACCAAGGAACTCGCTCGCCCCAGTCGATCCAGTAGCTCTTCCTTTGCCAGGGATACGTCGGTAGGCCCACCTTGTAGCGGGGCTCGTCGCGATCGAACCCTTCCCAATCGACGTCTACGCCGCGCTCGTAGAGAGAGCCCAGGCTCTCGAGCATCTGCTCCCAATCGTCCTTGCTTCGACGCAGGCTCGGCAGCCACAGGCGTGACTCCGCTCCGATCGAGCGTTGCCCCAGCGGGAGCAGTACCGGCGTCGGCCCCGTTTCCACGAGAACGTCGCAGCCCGCATCGCGCAACGCCTCCATTCCCGCCATGAAGCGGACTGGTTCGCGAAGCTGTGTCGACCAGTACTCGGCTCGCGACATCGCGCCGTTCCGCACGATCCGCCCTGTCACGTTCGAGACGATCGGGATCTTCGGTAAGGCGAACGCCACGCCGCGCGCCACTTCGGCGAAACGCCGCTGCATGGGCTCCACCAACGGTGAGTGAAAGGCGCGCGAAACCGCGAGCCACCGCGTCTCGACTCCCTGAATCCGCAACTCCTCGGTCACCGCGGCCACCGCTGCGCGCTTGCCGGAAATGACCACGTTGTCGGGGGCGTTCAATCCCGCAATGACCACGTCGTCACTCCGCGAAGCGATCGCTTGGCGGACGCGTGTCTCGCTCGCCAAGACGGCCGCCATGCCTCCGTTGGAGGGCAGCTCTTCCATTCCGAGCGCGCGCTCGATGACAAGCCCGAGCGCATCCTCGAGACCGAGGATCCCTGCCACGTAGGCCGCCGCGTACTCCCCGATGCTATGCCCGAGCACGAAGCTCGGCTCTATCCCCCACGACCGCCACACCTCGGCGATGGCACACTCCAGCACGAACAAGGCAGGCTGAGTCCAGACGGTTTGCGTCAGCAGGGCGTCATCGGAGCCGAACATCACGTCGACCAGCGACTGACCGAGCCGCGCCTGAACCACGGCTTCGCACCGCTCGACGAAGCGCCTGAACGTGGGCTGCTTCTGCCACAGCGCGCGGCCCATGCCGGCGTACTGCGAGCCCTGACCCGTGAAGAGAAACGCCACTTTCGGCGACTCCCAGCTGGGCGCTTCGGCAGTAGGTTCCTGCGCGCTCTTCGTGCCGAAAGCGGTCAAGCGTCGTTGGAGTTCCGAGCGTGACTGCGCGACGAACGCGGCGCGGTGCGAGAAGTGGGATCGCCCAGTGTTCGCGGTGTGGCAGACGTCTGCGAGGCTCTGCTCCTCATGCTGTTCAAGGTGCAGCGCGAAGCGACGAGTGAGCTCGACCAGAGCCGCTGGAGTCTTTGCGGACAGCGCCAAGACGTGCTTCGGCCGTTCACTGGGTGGCCGCTGCGGCTGATCCGGCGCCTCTTCGACGACCACGTGGGAGTTCGTGCCGCTCAGGCCGAACGAGCTCACGCCAGCGATGCGTCGTCCGTCTCGGGCCACCCAAGGCGTGAGACTCCGGACCACTTCGAACGGCCCCTCCTCGAGGCGAATGTGCGGGTTGGGCGAGTTGAAGTGCAGGTGCGGCGGGAGCGCACGGTGCTCGAGCGCGAGCGCCAGTTTGATGATGCCCGCGACACCCGCCGCAGATTCGGCGTGGCCGATGTTCGTCTTCACCGAGCCGATCTGCAGGGCGCTTCCGGCCGGTTGTTGCTTCCCGAAGACACTGGTCAGCGCCTTGACTTCGATCGGATCGCCGAGTGCCGTACCCGTGCCGTG
>JAEZYO010000290.1 GCA_023419055.1 Pseudomonadota bacterium
TCCCCACCCTCCCACCCCCACCCTGCCGGCGGGCCCGCTAATTGACGACGCAGCGCCGTCGTCGCGTCTTCGCCGTCGTCACGGAGGCGGGAGTGGAGGATCGCACGTGAAGCTCGCGCTGCAGGTCTCCGTCGGCTGACAGCCGTCGTTCGTCGCCGGATCGCAGAGCTTGCAGGTCGGGGAGCCGGCGACCATCACGCACTCTTCTGCGACGCAGCCGGTATCGGTCGCGGGATCGCAAGCGCCGCAAACAGTGCCGCCACCAGGAAGGCTCGCGCAAACCGCGCCGTCCGGGTGCGCCGCGCAGGCGCTTCCGCCCGCCACGCAGGGCGTGCAGGTCCCGCTCGAGCAGACCTCGCTGCCGCAGTCCGACTGCGTCAGACACTCGACGCACGAATAGCTCGCGGCGCTACAAAAGAGCCCCTGGGCGCACCCGGCGTGGTCGTCGGGGTCGCACGCTTTGCAGCCGTCGGCGGTGCAGAACGTGGCTCCGACGTGGTCCTCGCAGTCCAGATCCACGCTGCACGCGACGCAGCTCCCCGTGACGCACACCTTCGCTCCGCAGGCGGTATCGTTCAAGCACTCGACGCACGTGTGGCTCGTCGTGTTGCAGAAGGGCTTGCCGCTCACGCTGGCGCAGTCCGCGCTCTCCACGCATTGCGCGCACGTGGCGCTGTTCTCCAGGCACTGCGGGGTCGACGTACCGCAGCCCTCGTCGTCGGCTGGATCGCACGCGCCGCAGCGGCCCGCGAGCGTCCCGGTCTCGACGCAGCGCGTGCCGTCGAGCTTGTCATCGCACGCGGCGTCCGCGCCCGCGGACACCGCCGAATTCGTGCAGGGCACGCAGGCGTGGGCGGTGGGGCTGCAGAGCGGCTTGGCCGGATCGTCGCAGTCCGCGTCGGCGGTGCACTCGACGCAGCTGTTGTTGGACGCGAGGCAGAACGGAGCCTCCTCGGGGCACTCGCTCGTGTGCGTCGCGTCGCAGACCACGCACTTTCCCCCCGAAGCTCCGCCCGCGGCGCAAACCGGCTGATCCGGCGACTCCTCGAGGCAAAACTGGTCCGTACACCCGACGCACGAGAACGTGCCGCCCGTGCCCTCCACGCATTGCGGAGTGTTCCCGCCACAGCCGGCGTGATCGTGCGGATCGCACGCCGCGCACTGGCCGTTGAAGCACTGCCCCAGACCGAGCTCGCTCAGGCAGTCTGCGTCGTTGATGCAGGCTCGACACTGGAAAATGCCCGCAACCGAGGTCTCGTCGCAGATGGGCGTGCTGGCGCTCGTCGTGCAGTCGCTGTGGTCATTGCAGCCGGTGCACGCGCCGGAGATGTCGCAGACGAGATTTCCCGGGCAGTTCCCCGAGCACTTCTCGCACACGTTGCTCGAATTGCAGATGGGCTTGTTCGGGTCGCTGCAGCCTGCGTTGTCGGCGGTGTCACACGCCTCGCACACGCCGGCGACGCATTGAGATTCACTGCCGTCGCAGTCCGCGTCGTCACGACACGCCGCGCACCCATTTTCGGTACAATACGGCGTGCTGCCGCTGCACGCAGGGCCCTCGCCGCACGCGCATTCCCGCTCGGCGCAGCTGTCGGCAGAGACGGGATCACACTGCTGTCCGCACGCGGCGCACTCTCCGAGGCTTTCCTCGACGCACGTGGGTGTCTCTCCGACGACGCAGCAGAGTTGAGTCGGCCCGCAGCCGTCGTGGTCGCCGACGTGACAGCCCGTCTCGCCGGACGTCCCCCCCTCGCCCGAAGCGCCGCCCCCCTCGCCTCCTCCTGCGAGCTCACCAGCTTCACCACCACCTCCACCCAGGCCACCATCCGGAGCGGCGCCTTCGCCGCCGGCTCCGGGTTGACCGCCGCCGTCGCTCCCGCCGCTCCCGCCGCTCGTGTCCGGAACGCCCGCGCTGCCCTCGTCAGGGATCTTGTCGCGGTCCACCTCCGCGATGACGGTACAGCCGAACGCAGTAGCAACGAGCAGCGAGAGCGGCCCCAGCAGGGCTCTGGCCTTCTTCATCGATGACCTCGGTAGCGAGCGGCCCCTCACACCCGGCGGGGACCGAAAGCAAGAACGCTACAGTGTCCGCCGCCCCCTGTGAAGGCTCGCCCGGAGGTGATGATCCCCCCTTGGAGTGTCAGTCGCCCCTTTCCTCACCGGTTGCCGGCAGGCTTTTTCCGCGACGATCAGCCATCCGCCGGGCAAGCGGTGTCGGCGAGTGTGAGCGACACCGGCTCGATCGTGTCGTCTTCCGCGATCGTGACCTCGACCTCCGCCCAGCTCTCTCCGGCGCTGCACGCGCCGTCACCGTCGGCGTCCGCGATGGCCCGCACCAACACCTTGTCTCCCTCGAGCGCCACCTCCTCCACGAAGCTCCCCGGAGCGTCGAGCTCGACGCTGTCCACCACCTCCCGATTCTCCACGTCGATCACGTCCACGAACTCGACGAGGATCTTCCCGTCCAGCGACAGCGACGCGGGAGCGATCACCTCTCCCTTCACCTCCACGTCCCGCCCCGAGCTGCACGCCGCCGCGACGAACGAGAGCACCACCAACACCCCGAAGCCCCTGACCTTGGCCATTTGCGACATCCTCATGTCTCCTTTCACCGAGCCGTGAGACTCGGTCTCCGCCGGGGGCTTCAGCAAGGCACGTGCCACGAGTCGCAGCACTGATCCCCTCGCTTCTGGTCGCTTTTTGCGCCCGAGAGACTGTTGCTCCGAAGCACGCTGTCGTCGGTTTCGCTCGGCGCGTATCGCGTTTGCGTCATGCGAGCTGCACACGAGTGGTGCTCGTCATGGCCCCTGCTAAAGTCACGCCCCTTCGAGCCCGAGATGAACGACTCTTCGTCACAAGCTGGCAAAATCCCCTTCCCCCTGGCTTTCCTCGGCCTGGCGCTCTTCTTCGGCGCCATGCGCTTCGAAGGTTTTCGACCGATGGGAGCGCGCTTCGCTGGGCTCGCGCTGCCCGTCGCCACCGTGTGGGCGGCGCAGGCCAAGCTCGTGGACACGCACCCCGCCCTCCGGCGCGCGGCTCTCTTGCTCGGCAGCGTGGTGGTTGCGGTGGCGGGTCTTCAGGTCGCGCGCGTGTTGTTCGGTGTAAGCTCCCTCGCACCGCACGTGGACCTGTACCGACTCGTCTTGGTAGGGGTCGGTCTCGGCGCGGTCGTCCTCGAAGGTGTCGCCGCGCGGCGCTCGCTCCGGGTGCGACTCGCGGCCTGGTTCGGCATCGCCCTCGGCTTCGCGGGTTACCTCGCGGGCGTGGAGCCGGGGCAGCAAAAGCAGCAGCTCGGTGTCGTCTTCGTCGCGGCGCTGGTGGGCCTCTGGGCAGGTGGGCTCGGCGGGCTAGTGCTCGGCGCCGGCGCGGCTCGCCTGGCGCGCGTCCCTGCGAAGGTCGTCGAGAAAGCGCCGCCTGGGTAGAGCGCGGTCGCGCCCCTCGATCAGTGCGGCGCCTTGAGCGACCAGGGGCGCTCGCCCTCTGGTTCGCGCTCGCGCCCGAGCCAGCTCATCACCGCGTCGGCCCAGAGCTCGCGGCCCTCGTCGTTCGGATGAATCTTGTCGCGCTTGCGCGGCAGATCTCCCATGAGCGCGGTCGAGTCGAGGCTCCGACAAGGAGCGGCGTTGTCGGCGATCACTTTCATGAACCCGGTGTCCTGCTTCCAGAGCGGCGGCAGGATCCACAAGCAGGGCCTGCCGCCCAGCTCTTTCACCAGGCGCTTGACCGCGCCGGCGCGTTGCTCCGGGTTAGGGATCTCGATCTCGTTCGCGCCGAGCGTCACGATCACGAAGTCGGGGTTGTACCTGCCGATGAACTTCGGAAGCTCCTCACCGAACGCCCAGGTCGGGACGTAGCTCGCCGTCTGGTATTCGAGGATGTAGCGCACACCGGCCGCCTTCAGGCGCTTGCCGAGCGGCACGCCGAGGGACGCGGCGAAAGAGTCGCCCACGTGGAGCACCAGGCTGCCCTTCGGAAATTCGGGGACCGGAGCAGCCGTCACTTCGGCGGGTGACGTTGCGTCCGAAGCGGGCTCCTGGCTGGCCGCCTGCGAAGGCGCGCTCGCGACGAGAGGCTCGTCCGCGCCCTCGCTCTCGTGCGCCTCGGCGGTGCTCGCGGCCTCGGGCGCCGACGACGGGGTCTCCGGTGGCCGCGCCTCACCGCCTCCGCACGCGCTCAGGCTCCCGAGCGCGAGCGCGACGAGCGAGAGCCTGGTCAGGGGCAACAAGAGCTGTTCCATCCGACACCCACGTCGCGGTTCTTGCATCCGTCTCGCTTTCCCACCAGCGTTCGCGCCGGGGAAGTGCCTCCCACGTAGCGAAACGCGTGCGGGCGGTCACGCAAATTCGCCTGACAATCTGCGTCGAACTCGGACGTTCTCACGCGTGTCACTCCGCGCGCCTCGGCTTCCACGTCCTCGCTCGCGACAGCGACCTCCCCTTCGAGGACGCAACCGAAGCCCGGCTTCTCGATGCGACCGGGACGACAGCGCGGCTCGCCCGGCGCGGCGCAGCGCACGCCGTTCCAGCTCTTTCCGGGCTCGCACTCGGCCTCGATCACCCCGTGACGGCAGGAGCCGTCCTCGGCCGCCCCGAACGGGCACTTGGCGCCCCGAGGAGTGAGCGCGCAGCGAAAGCCGAGATGCGATCCCTCTTCCCACGGCATCTGTCGATTGCGGAGGCGCGTGTGCATCCACTTCTCGAAGCGGCGACTGAAGCTTCCTCCGCGATAGACGCGCGCGTAGGCCTTCTCGGGCGGCCAAGGGTACGGTCCGTAATAGTCCGCGGTCCACTCCCAGACGTTGCCGCTGATGTCGTAGAGGCCGAACGCGCCGGCCTCGTAGCTCTTCACGCTGCAAGTGCCGAGGTGCTTCCAGCACGTGTGTCCGTCCGGCGCCGCGTCGCCCCAGGGGTACTTCAGGTAACGCTCGCCGCCGCGGGCGACGTACTCGAATTCGGCTTCGTTCGGCAGGCGGGCCCCGCGGGCAGCGCAGAAATCCCGTGCCTGAGTCCAGGTCACGCAGTTGATGGGGTGATCGTCGCGGTTCTTGCGCGCGCCGTTGCAGTGATAATGCTTGCGGCTCGCGGCCTCGCAGCGACCGCTCGAGACACACTCGTTGTACGCTGCCACCGTGACTTCCGTGATATCCACGCAGAGCGGCGCAAGCTCCGTCCGGAAGCGCGGGCTCTCGTCGTCGCTCCAGTGCGCCGAGCGCTCGGAGCCGACCCAAAACGGCCCGCCTGGGACGAGCGCCATACCTTCCGGACAGCTCAGCGGAGGAGGCGCGGACTCTGCTTTCGCCGGTATTGATGCGCTCGGCGGAGGCTCCGCCCGGGAGGTCGGCGTGCTCGCCGCCGTCGCCGACGGCGCCGCGGTCGAGGACGTCGTTGCGGCGTCGTCACGCCTTGCGCATGCTGGCGTCCCGAGTGCGGCGCACAGGTAGATGCCGCAGGCGACGATGCGAGGAGATCGAGTGCCCAAGGAGAGCCCCGACGATGGCGCGTTTGGCGGCTCGCGGCTAGCCGCCTTCGGCCGGCGCGCGTTTCTTTACGGGAGCGCCGCCGCGCTCGGTTCCGCCTGCCGGGAGGTCGACCCCGACGGGAGGGAAATCGTCCCGCTCTGGTTCACTTACGGCGGGAAAAATCGCGAAGTGTTAGAAGCCCTGGTGCGTCGCTTCAACGCGAGCCAGACGCGAGACTACGTTCGCCCGGTCTACCAGGGGGATTACTTCGAGGGCCTGGCCAAGCTCCGCACCGCGCTCGCCGCGCGTGCTGCCCCGCCGCTCAGCCACGTGGTCGGCGAAATAGTGCCGTACCTCGCCCAGGCCGGCGTGCTCGCGCCGCTCGGGCACGAACGAGAGATCGAGCGCTTCGAGCTCGTGCCCGAGCTCGCGCAGTCCGGCTCCTTCATCGGCGGGGCCGATCACCCGCTCTACATTTTGCCCTTCAACCGCTCGACGCCCATCGCCTACCTGAACGGCGCCTTGTTCGAGCGCGCGGGCCTCGCGGCGCCGCGCACCTGGAGCGAGCTCCGTGAGGTCGCGCG
>JAEZYO010000316.1 GCA_023419055.1 Pseudomonadota bacterium
GCGGTAGAGCTTGCCCTGCTCGACCTTGGCGCGCTCGAGCTGCACGAACACACGCTCGTTCTCGACCGCGCGCAGCACGAAGTGCGTCGCGGCGCGCAGCGTCTCTTCCTCCTCGACGCTGAACGCCTCGTCGCCCGGGCGATCGACGACGAGCAGGCCCCGGAGCTTTCCGTGCTCGAAGAGCGGGGTCGAGCAGACCGCGCCGATCGCGGGCTTCTTCTGGTAGTAGGGGACGTGCTTGTCCGCCTTCGGTCCGGAGAGCGAGAGCTGCTCGCCGCGCGCGATGCTGGCGCCGAAAATGCCGTCGCGCGCGCTGAACGGCCCGGTCTCGATGCCGGGCTCGGAGCTCGAGAGCTCCTGGATCGTGAGCGACGAGCCGTTCGCGTCCAGGTTCAACAGGATCGCCGTGCGTAGCCCCAAGGTGCGGCGCAGCAGGCTGAGCGCGAACTCGAGCGCCTGGTGGATCTCGTCGACGCCCGAACGGAGCAGGCGCTCCTCGTCGTCCGGCGCGGGCATGAGCGATCGCTCTCCCGCGGAGCTCGGGGCGCCGAGCAGGCGGTAGGAGCGCGCCGCCTCGCGCATCTTCTTCAGCTCGCTCTCGATCTTGGCGCGGCTGAGCGAGCGGATGCGCGCAATTTCGGCGCGGAGCACGATCAGGTTCAGGAACGTGAACAGGCCGAGCAGCGCTCCGTGGGAGACGACGCGCGCGCTCGAGGTGCTGCGGAAGGCGACGTAGTCGAGCGCCGCCTCGAGCAGGACCGCGAACGCCACGCCCGGCGCGGCGACCTTCGGCCCCGTGAAGCTCGCGCCCAACATCGCGAGCGCGTACACGATGGGGTACCACGCGCCGTCGAGCTGCCCCGGCGCGTTCAGGACGCCGACGTAGGCGAGGACGAAGAGGTGGATCAGGATCTCGAAGTCGAGCCGCGCGTTCTCACCCTCGGGGGCGAGCCGCCGGAGCCGCTTGACGAGCCGCACCAGCGTCGAGACGACGAGCACCGCGAGCGCGGCCGCGTTCCACTCCACGGGTGGGTGTTCGGCCGCCCAGTAGACGAGGTACGCCCCGAGCACGACCGCGAGCGCTGTCCCCGAGCACTGGGCCAAGCGGCGTTGGACCCACAGAGCGGCGCGGACGAGGGGATCCATGAGGTCCCCTCGCCGTATCAAGAGACCCCCGCCAGGGCCCACTTTCCTGCCACGAGAAGGGGGTTTCGCACCTACCTCCGCGCCGGCAGGCCGAAGGTGGCGCCGTGTTAAGGTGACCGGCGTGCGACCGGGTCTCCGGCTCAGGCTCCTCCTCCTGCTCGGGGGCCTGCTGATCGTCGCCTTCGTCCCGCTGTACTTCGCCGTCGCGACCTACACGCGTGTCGCCCAGCGCCAGCTCAGGGACGGTCACGCCCGGTCGCTCGCTCGAGCGGTGGCCGGGCACGTCCTCGACGCGCAGCGACAGCGGAACGGTACGGATCTCTTGCCCCTGCTCCGAGCGGAGGTCGGGAGCGAGGGCCTGGCCGGCCTCGCCGCCTACGACCGCAGCGGCGCCGAGCTCGCTCGCTCCGTCGAGCCCGGGTACGAGACGCTGCTGCCCGAGCGGGTCAAAGACGAACGCGCGCGTTCGAGCGACGTGAGCGCAGGCGCCGCGCGCGCGTTGCGCGTCGTGGTGCCGCACGAAGCCGGGACCGTGGTCGCGCTCGTCACGACCGACGACGACGCGACGCGGGTCGCGCCGCTCCTGCGCCTGGTGGGCCTCTACACGGCGATCGTCGCGGTGTCGCTGCTCGGGCTCGCGTACTACGCCCTCACGCGGCTCATCGTGCAGCCGCTCGATCAGCTCGCCCGCTCGGCGGAACGAGTCGCGAACGGCGCCCGCAAGCTCGTGGTGCCGCAGACCAGCGTGAAGGAGCTGAGCGACCTCGGGGGAAGTTTGCGCACCATGACCGAGCGCCTGCTCGCCGAGGAAGAGGCGCTGCGGCGCAAGGTCGACGAGGTCGAGAAGGCCACCGCCAGCTTGGAACAGGCTCAGGATCGCCTGGTCCGCTCCGAGCGCCTGGCCTCGGTCGGGCGCTTGGCGGCGGGGCTGGCGCACGAGATCGGTAACCCCATCGCCGCCTTGATTGGGCTCCAGGACCTCCTGCTCGAAGGCGGCCTCGACGAAGCGGAGCAGCGCGACTTTCTGAAACGAATGCGCAAAGAAAGCGAGCGCATTCATGGGATCCTGCGGGATCTGCTGGCGTTCGCTCGCCCCGGCGCCGCGGGAACGAGCGAGGAGGGCGCTCCGGGCGACATTGCTTCGGTCGTGCACGACGTGGCCGCTCTGGTCTCGCCGCAAAAAGCGCTCAAGAACGTGACGCTGGAGCTCGACGTTCCTCGAGACCTGCCCCTGGTTCCGATGAGCCGAGAACACTTGGCTCAGGTGCTCTTGAATCTGGTCCTGAACGCCGCGGACGCCGTGGGCTCGGGAGGAAGAGTTCGCGTCGCCGCCGAGCCCTCCGAGCGCGGCGTGAAGCTCAGCGTGGAAGACGACGGGCCGGGCGTGGATCCCGCGATTTTGGGCCGCCTTTTCGAGCCGTTCGCGACCACCAAGGAGGTCGGGAAAGGGACCGGCCTCGGGCTCGCGGTGTGCCGCGGCCTCGTGGAGGCGGTGGGTGGCAGCATCGTCCTCGATGTCGCACACCGACCGGGAGCGCGCTTCGTCGTCGACTTGCCGAGGAGCCCCGAGAAATAGAGAATCGACCGCGCCATGCGCCTCGGAATCGATTTCGGAACGACGCGCACGGTCGTCGCGGCCGCGGTGGACGGCCGCTACCCCGTGGTCGTGTTCGAGACCGCGCGCGGCTTCTCGGATTTCATCCCGGGGCTCGCCGTGCGCCACGGGTCTCAGCTCGAGCTCGGTTGGGCGGCGACGCACGGCCTCACGCAGCGCGCCGACGGCGCGGTGCGGTCCATCAAGC
>JAEZYO010000366.1 GCA_023419055.1 Pseudomonadota bacterium
GGAACATGACGCGGTCGGTGTCGTAGACCTTGCCGTCGTCGGCGACGACGTCTTCCGTGGCGCACCCGTTCTCGGTGATGAAGATGGCGTTCGGCTGCCAGAGGGACTGAACCATCTTGGGAGCCCAGTACATCGCTTCCGGGCCGAGCGAGTGCCAGCGTGAGGCCATCTTGGGATGAGATTTGGCGAGCGGGACCTGGCGAAAGCCCGGCGCCTGGTCGGCGGCGAGCACGTAGGTCGTGGGCATGTAGACGTTGATGCCGACGAAATCGAGCGGTGAGCCGATGATCGCGAGATCGGCATCCGTGAACTGGGGAGCGTCTTTGCCGGCCTCGTCCAGGTAAGCGTCAGTGTACTTGCCCTCGAGCATCACCGTGAGAAACGGCGCGTTGGCTTCTCGGGTAGCCTTCATCGCGGCTTCGACGTGCTCGCGGGTCTCGATCAAGGGGACGGCGCACTCGATGACCTCGGCGGGGCCGACCTGGGTGCCGGGCTTGGCGTGCGCGCGCACGGCCTGAACGGCCATGCCGTGCGCGAGGACGGCGTGGTGCCGCACCTGGTTCAGGGCGCGCGCCGGCAGGGAGAGCCCGGGGGCGGTCGCCATCGTGATGGTTCCGCCGGGGACCTGGACCTCGATGCCGTGGTGACCGATGTCGACGAAGGAGCGAAACTCGTTGATCGTGAAGAAGTAGCGGACGCGATCGCTCAGGTGCGCGGCGACGTAGCCCGCGTAGTCGGCGAAGGCCTGAGCGGTGTCGCGGGATTGCCAGCCGCCGCGGTCTTGCAGCGCTTGAGGGAGGTCCCAGTGATACAGGGTCACGAAGGGAGCGATGCCGGCCCGAGAGAGCTCATCGACGAGCCGGTCGTAGAAATCGAGGCCCTTCGGGTTGGGCTTGCCGGTGCCGTTCGGGAAGATGCGGGGCCACGCGATCGAGAAGCGGTACGCGTTCGCGCCGAGCGAGCGCATGAGCGCGACGTCTTCACGGTAGCGGTGGTAGTGGTCGTTGGCGACGTCGCCGGTGTCGCCGTTCTTGATCTTGCCTGGGGTGTGCGCAAACGTGTCCCAGATCGAAGGGCCCTTGCCGTCTTCGTTCCACGCGCCTTCGATCTGGTACGAGGACGTGGCGGTGCCCCAGAAGAAGCCTTCGGGGAAGTGCAAAGCGTTCATGAGGTCCTCCAACTCGGGAAAGGGGGGTCAATGCATGACGGGGCGCGAGCGCGAACTCTTCGTGGCTCTCGCGGTCGCGAGGCGATACGCCCCGACGAGCGCGGCGCTCGCGATGACGTACGCGAGCACCACCGGGATCAGTATTTGGCCTCCTGGCACGACCGAGGCCAGGAGCAAGGCGAGGCCAGGAAAGCGAATCGCGCTGTAAGACGCGAGCAGCGTTCGCGTCTCGTGGTCCGGGCCGCCGAGAGCGTGTCCGACCAAGATCGCGACAACGGCGATCACCGCGCACGTGAGCCACGCCGCGACGCCGAGGCCCAAGAGGGGGCGCCAGGCGACCAGGAGCGCGAAGATCACGACGAGCAGCATCGATGCTTTGACGAAGCGCTCGGCGTAGCGTGAGAGCGGCTCGACGTGCTTCGGGAGAAAGCGCGCCACCGCGAGCCCTACGAAGAAGGGCAGGAGTGCCTGGAGGAGCACCACTTGCGAAACCTTCAGCACGGGCAGCTCGATATCGTGCTGGAACACCGCGCCGTGAAGCAGGACCGCGAGTGGCATGAAGACGATGGCAAGCGGGAGCAGGACCATTTCCAGGCCGACCGCATAGCGAGCGGGAGCGGCATCGGCGTGCGTGCGCTCCAGGAGATCGGGCGGTCCGATGCCGATTGACAGGATCGCGACCATGATGCCTGCCCGCACGTAGACATCGTTCGGGGACAGCACCTCGACGAGCAGGGCCGTCAGGACCGGCACGACGAGCAGGAGCGCAAGCAGCGCAGGGGCCAGGGCTCGCGGGTGCGTCCAGAGCCAGAAGGGCTCCTTCGAACGCAAGCCGGCCGCGAGCGACGCGAGCGGAATCGCGATGCCTACCAACAATCCGAAGATTTCGAGCAGCCCCTCTGACATCCCTCTCCGTCCGGGCCTTTGACCAAGACGGTGAGGCTCTTCTCCTTCGAGTCAAGGGCTTGCGTCTAGTGCTTCGAGCCACCAGGCGCAGCCGCGACCTGGAAGGTCGCCTGCTTGCGAATATCGGAGGAGGACGAGCCGATCAGACGCTCGTAGGAGCCGGGATCGACCACGGCACGCCACGCTCCACCGCCCCCGCGATCTGCTCGGAGTAAGCATTGCCGCATTCGAGATCGGTTCCCGCGCGCAAGACCGCGACCACGGCCTCTGCGTCCGAAGCCTTGACGTGATGGCCCCAGACCATGGCGCCGATCGCGCCGCAGTCGGATACGACGAACCCTTTGAAGCCCCACTCTTTGCGGAGCACGGTGCCGAGCAGCCACGCGTTTTCACACGAGGGTACGCCGTTCACCCGGTTATGATGCTCTCGGCGCCGCCTTCGACGATCGCGGCGCGGAAGTGAGGCAAGTAGTAGTCGCGGATCACCGCTTCGGGCACGTCCGAGGACCCCGTGAAGCGCGTCGCCTCGACGTTGTTGAGCGCGTAGTGCTTCGGCGTGGCCACGGCGCGCAAGTAGAAGGGGTGGTCGCCCTGGATGCCCTTCATGTACGCGACGGCGAGCCGTGAAACGAGGTGCGGATCTTCGCCGTACGACTCCTGCGTTCGCCCCCAGCGCGGGTCGCGCGAAAGGTTGATGACCGGAGCCCAGAGCGTGAGCCCGAAGCTGTTCTGGTTGTAGAGGGCGCGAGCTTCGCTCGAGATCGCGGTCGCCACGCGGTGCAGGAGCTCGGGATCCCAGGTGCTCGCGAGCCCGATTGCTTGAGGGAAAACGGTGACCCCGTCGCGCCAGGCGACGCCGTGGAGCGCCTCGTTCCACGCGTCATAGCGGGCGATGCCGAGGAACAGGAGTCTCGAAGCCGAGCGACGCACGGCTCTAAGCGTATTCGCCCTGATTTCACAGCATCGGCGACTCGTCGGAGGCGTGACGCAAATCAGCATTTCGATGATCCAGAATGCGTCGATCTGCGTCTCGCCTACACGCCCGAGGCGATCTCGCCGAGTCGGTCTTGCGCGTGGTCGAGCGCTCCTCTGTCAAGAGCAAGGCTGCGCCGGTGGCGCCCTCTGGTTCAAGGTCGTGGCCTGCAGCTTGCACTCCTGATCTCGACGAAGGGACGAAACGTGTCGGACGGGCTACTCAGGATGTTCGGATCGTGGGTGAGCATCTTGGTCCCTTTCGTCTCGATCACTGCGGGTTCGGCGTCGAGCCTCCACCTCAGGCTGTGGAAGCGTGCCCTGCTCGCGATCGCGCTCGCGATCCCCATCTTGACGGCCATCCCCGTCGTCGCCGCCTTCATCACGGGAGCCGCGCTCCTGATGGCGTGCCGCCTGGCGACCGACTCGTAGCCGAGGGCGAGATCGCTCTCGGGGTTGCACTCTTTCGTTTTTGGTCTCCTCGAAATGCGGGTTTGCGTCGCCAGGGGCCCCGGGCAGTGCCGTACCCCTCGTGAGCAGCCGTTTCGAGCACAAGGGCGCGCGAGGCCGGCCTAGATTCACTTCAGGCAGTGTGATGCTCTCTGGGAGAGACTGCCGTGGCCCCTTCACATCGATTCGCCGCCCTCTCGACGCTTTTTCTGCTGGTTGCTTGCAGCTTCAAGGAGCCGGGCGACTCCGGGGCGAGCTCGGGACGGAGCGGGTCTGGCGGTGGAGGAGGGGGCGGCCTTTCGGGCGCCTCGAGCAGCGAAGGAGGACGCAGCAGTGGCGGCGCCGGCTCCGGCGGCACGAGCGCCGGTGCAGGAGGTGCTGCTCTGGGAGGTGGCAACGGCGGCGCGGCGGGGAGCGCGCAAGGCGGCTCGGCAGGCAAGCTTCAAGAGGGCGAGCCGGTCGACGCCGAGGCGATGGTCCCGGACATGGGCTTCGGCGCGAACATCGGCAACACGCTCGAGAACACGAACATCTGGGAGACCGGCTGGGGCCAACCGAACATCACCCGGGAGTTCATCGACGGCATGGCGAGCCGTGGCATCAAGACGGTGCGCGTGCCAGTGGCCTGGGATACCTACGCGACGAACGGGACGATCAATGCCGCTCACCTTTCGCGGGTCAAGGAGGTCGTCGGCTGGATCCTGGACGCGAACCTGTACGCGATCGTCAACATTCACTGGGACGGCGGCTGGATCTTCAATGAGTCGAAAGAGGACGAGTTCGAGCTCACCGAGCCGGTGAAGACCAAGTTCGCGTCGTACTGGCAGCAGATCGCGGCCGGCTTCGGCGACGTCGGGCACCGTCTCATCCTCGAGGGCCTGAACGAGGAGGGGCGATTTTACGTGAACGGCGACGAGAATCAGGCGCCGGACTACGGGGCCTTGAACCAATTGAATCAGCTCTTCGTCTCCACCGTGCGCGCGCAAGGGGGCTACAACGCCTCGCGCGCGCTCCTCATCGCCGGCGTTCACACCGACCTCGAGCTCACCTGCGTCGACGCCTTCCAGGTGCCGTCCGATCCAGCCGGGCCTGGCAAGCTCTTCCTGTCGCTGCACTACTACACTCCGTTCACGTTCACGCTGCTCGATTCCCTCGAGAGCTGGGGTTCCCCCGCGACCGTCTGGGGCTCGAGCGCGGAGACAGCAGAGCTCGAGGGCCTGTTCGAGAAGCTCGAGGCATTCAGTGAGAAAAAGCAGATCCCCATCATCCTCGGCGAGTTCGCCGTGACGCGCGGCGAGAGCTACGTTCGTCAGCCGGCCTCGCGCGTGCTCTGGATGGAATCCGTGGCGAAAGCGTCGATGTCCCGCGGCATGGTCCCGGTGCTCTGGGACACCGGATCGGAGATCGACCGCGGCGACGGCTCTTTGTCGCCGGAGCTCGAGAGCGTGTTGAACGACCTGAATTGAGCGCGGACGCGCAGCGAGGCGCTACTCACTTTCCGACTCGGTCGACTCCTTCTGCACGCGGCGCCGATACGCTCCCGGGGCCATGCCGAGCTCGCGCCGGAACGCGACGTTGAGCAGCGCCGCGCTCGTGAACCCGCTGCGCTTCGCCACTTCCGCCAGGCTGGCCCGCGTCTGCTCGAGGTGACGGCGGGCCGCCTCCACGTGCGTGCGACGGATCTCTTCTTGCACCGTGCGGCCGAGCGCGCTCCGAAATCGGCGCTCGAGGCGCTGCCGGCCGCCGCCCACGGCCCGCGCGACCATCGTGACGGTGAGGCGCTGGTCTGCGTGGTCGCGGATCCAGCCGACGGCCTCGGCGACGAGCGAGTCTTCGACGGCGAGGAGCTCGGTCGAGCGG
>JAEZYO010000386.1 GCA_023419055.1 Pseudomonadota bacterium
CTGTCGGCCACGGGGGAGCCCAGCGCGCGCGCCGCGCTGCTCGAGCGCCTCGGCAACGCTTTCGCTTGGCAGCTCGGCGACACCGCCGAGGCGGCCCGCGTGTGGCTCGAGGGGGCGCGCCTCTCCGAAGGCGCAGGCCGCGATCCCGAGCGCGCCCGCAAGCTCTACGAGCGAGTGCTCGACGCGGATCCGGACTCGCGCGAGGCCGCGGAGCGGCTGGTCGAGCTCTCCGCGCGAGCCGGCGACTGGGAGAAGCTCTACGAGGTGTTCGACACTTTGATCCGCCTCGCCAAAGAGCGAGAGCTCATCCTGCTCTTGGTCGGGCTCGAGGAGCAGGCGCTCGAGGGCAACAAGCTCGCGGAGTACGTGAGGCTCATCGACAGCGCGCTGCCGCGGATAGAGCCGGGTCGCGCGCGTCACGTGCTGTTCGCGAAGGCGCGCGCGCTCGGTGCGCTCGGGGGGCAAGAGTCGGCCGCCGCCACCTTGTATCGGGAGCTCCTCGCGCTCGCCGGCGACGACGCTGCTTCGGTGGCCGAAGGCTTCGAGGCCTTCTTGCGTCAGATCGAGCCGACGGCGGAACGGATCGCCGACTTCCGCTGGCTGTACGAGTGGAAGCTCTCGCACGCCGCAAACCCGGCCGACGTGACCTCGGCGTGGGCACAGGCGGAAGAAGCCCTGTTCCGAGATCTGCCTGCGGCGGCGGAGCTCTACCGGCGCACGCTCGAGCTCGATCCGGAGCGCGTCGACGCCCTGACGGAGCTCGCCCGGCTCGAGCTCGCGCTCGGAGACGCCGAAAAAGCGCTCGCCGTGCTCGAGCTCCTGCGCCAGCGCAGCGAAGGAGACATGCGCGTGGCGGCCGAGCTCAAGATCGCCGCGTTGCTGTTCGAGCCGCTCGGCAGAGCGGCAGAAGCGGTCGAGCTCTGCGCTCCGATCCTGTCGAAGAATCCAGGCGAGCCGCTCGCGCTGCGCCTGCTCCACCGCGCGCTCTCGGTCCCCGAGGCCCGAGCTCGCGCTGCCCTGCTACTGGAACGCGTGGCGGAAGCCGCAGAAAACGCCGACACGCGGGCCGATGTGATCGAGGCCCTGCTCGCCGTGTCTCACGACGCGCCCGAGCTCGCTGCGGCAAGGAGCCGCTGGTTGACACAACTCTTGAAAACCAAAGACGAAGAACCGGGGGAGGCGCTCAGAATCGCGCTGCGCGGGGCAGAATCCGCGCCAGGCGAGGACGCGCTCTGGACCGTCGCGGAGGAAATGTCGCGGCGCCTGAACGACCCGAATCCGCTGGCCGAAGCCTTCGAGCGGGCGATCGGGCGTGAGCTCGAGCCGGAGCTCGCCGACACGCTCGGCCGCCGGGTGGTCGAGTTTTACGAGGAATGGTTCGACGAGCCGGAGCGAGTCGTCAAGCTGCTCGAGAGGGTGCTCGAGCTCTGCCCGGGTGCGGGCTGGGCGTTCGATCGCCTGAAGCTGGCGTTCAACGCCGCCGGGCGCTGGTCGGAGCTCTTCGTGCTCTACGATCGCAGGCTCTCCGCGCCGATCGCGACCTCGGAGGCGATCGATATTTTGCGCGAAGCGGCCATGGCGGCCAAGGACTTTGCCGGGGACGCCGAGCGCGCCATCGGCTACCTCGAGCGCCTCAACAAGCTCAGCCCGGGAGATACGCGCGTGGACGCGGCGCTCGAGCGCCTCTACGAGCGCCACGCCCACAAGCGGCCCTTGATCGAGCTCTTGAGCGCGCGCCTGCCGGGCGCCGGAGAGGTCGAGCGCGGTGAGCTCAACGGGCGCATTGCCGCGCTTTGGCTCGACCTCGGCGAGCCCGTGCCGGCCTTCGAGATCGCGAGCAAGATGCTCGGCTCCGAGCGCGAGGTGGCGTCGGCGGTCGCGCTGCTCGAGCGCACGATCGTGATGCCCGCCGCCGCCGAGCAGCGGCTCGGCAAGAAGGGCAAGAACGGGAGCGTGCTCTCGAACGCTGCCCGCTTGCTCAAGGATCACTACCGCGCGAGCGGGAGCACCGTGGACGTGGTGCGCATGCTCGAAATCGAGGTCGACTGCTCCGAGGAGCGGGCCGACAAGATCGAGCGCCTGGAGGAAATCGTCGGGCTGCGCCTGGAAGCGCTCTCCGACGCAGGTGGCGCCTTCGAGACGGTCGCGGCGCTCGTGCAGCTGAAACCCGATTCCGACGCCTATCGCGCCCGATTCGCCGAGCTGGCCGCCCAGACGGGCGCCCACGAACGCCGCGCTGAGGTGCTGATCGGCGTGGCGCGAGGCGATCTCTCGCCGGCCCTGACGGCGAGCCTGCTCGCCGAGGCGGGCGACGTGTACGACGCCGATCTCGGCGCCCGTTCGCGCTCCATGATCCTCTACCGCGAGGTGGTGGAGCTCCGGGCGCACCACGCGGGTGCCGCTCTGCATGCCGCGCGCAAGCTCGCGAGCATGTTGCGCGCCGAGGCGCCGAGCGAGGAGCTCGCGACGGTGCTCGAGATCCTGAGCACCCTCGAGCCCGATCCGGAGGCCCAGCGCGCGGTGCTCGGCGAGGCCGCGGTGCTCGCGTTCGAGGCGCTCGGCGATCCCGAGCGCGCCATCAAGGACTACCGAGCCAGGCTCGCGATCGAGTCGCGTGACCTCGAAGCCGTCGACGGCCTGTGCCGCGCGCTCGAAGCGGCGCAGCGCTGGGACGAGCTCATCGTCGCGCTCGAGGCGCGCGCCACGCTCTCGCCGGAGCCGTCCGCCTCACGCGCCGACCGCGTGCGCGTCGCCCAAATTTACGCAGAAATCAAGCGTGACCCGCAGTCCGCGATCGCCGCGTGGCGCCACGTGCGCGAGGTCCACGGGCGAGACGAGGAGAATTTCGCCGCGCTCTCGGCCTTGCTCGAGTCGGAGCAGCTCTTCGTCGAGCTCGCGGAGCTCGTCGAGGACGAGGTCTTCCACGAACCGCGAGCGGAGCGTCAGCGCGAGCTCTACGCCGTGCTCGGTGCGCTGCACGAAGAGCGAACGGCTCGGCCGCGCGAGGCGCTCGAGGCCTACGTGGCCGCCGGAGACTGGGCTCGGGCGGTGCGCGTCACCGGCGCCCGCTATCAGGACGCCGAGCTCGGACGCGCGATCGCCGAGCGCTTGCTCGAGCTCGCGATCGCGAGCTGGCAGGCGTCGGGCGAGGCCGCGAGCGACGCGGCGCGCACGGCCGACTGGGCCTTGAACGAGCTCGGCCAGCGCCTGCTCGAAGCGGGCATGTACGAGAGCGTCGTCGAGCGGCTGCTCGACGCGTCCAAGCTGCCGTTCGCCACCCTTCGCCGCCGCGAGCTCCGTCGCGAAGCGGCGTGCCTCGCGAGCGACCGCCTCGGCGAAGCCGAGCGGGCGATAGAGCTGTTCCAGGCGCTGCTCGACGAGAACCCGAGCGACGAGGTCGCGACCTCGAGCGTCACGCGTCTCGCCCTCCTGCTCGAGGAGAAGGGGCGCACCGGGGACATCGTCGAGCTGTGGGAGCGCCAGGCGGAGGCTCGCTCGGGAGCGCACGATCCCTTCGGCGCGGCGGCGCTCTGGGCACGAGCGGCCGAGCTCGCCGAAGTGCGCCTGCG
>JAEZYO010000440.1 GCA_023419055.1 Pseudomonadota bacterium
CGGCGCCCCCCGCCGAGCGAGCGCGCCTTTCGGACGTCGTGCACCCGACGCTGCTCCTCGTCTTGCTGCTCGCCATCGTGGCCGCCTGTCATGCGCCCGCGATCGGCGGCGCCTTCATGTGGGACGATCGCTTCCTGATCGTGGATGCACCGAGGGTGGTCGAGCTTCGTCCGCTCAAGGAGTACTTCGTCAACCCGTTCTGGAGCGGCGGCGGCGGAGCGAACTCTTCCGAGGCGTATTTCCGCCCCTTCATCGTATTGAGCTTCGCGTTCGACTACGCCGTCTGGAACGGCAACCCCACGGGGTTTCACGTCACGAACCTGCTCTTTCACCTGCTCAACACGGTGCTCGTTTACGCGTGGGTCAAGCGGCGAACCGAAGGCCCGCTCGCCGCGCTCGCGATGGCCGCGGGATTCGGCCTGCACCCGCGCCTCACGGAGGCGGTGTCCTGGATCTCCGGGCGCACCGACGTGCTCGCGACGAGCTTCGTGCTGCTCGCGCTCGTCACCTGGTCCAAAGACTCGCTGGCCCGGCGCTGGGCAGCAGCGGCGCTCTTGCTCCCGGGGCTCCTGTGCAAGGAGGTCGCCGTGGCGGGCGCCCTCGCGCTCGGCGTTGAGGAATGGCTCGCGCTCGCGCCCGCGTCGTTCGGCGCTCGTTTGCGCCGCGTGCTCCCGGTAGCGGTCGCCTTGCTCGCGTACGCGGCGATCCGGCTCTCGCTGTTTCGGCTCCGGATCAGGAGCGTGGATCTGGGCGTGCTCGGCCGCACGGAAGCGGTGCTCGAAGCGCTCGGCCGCTACGTGGTCACGCTCTTGAACCCCTGGCAACCGAGGGCGCTTTTCGGCGCCATCAGCGATCCTTCACTCCCGTTCGTGGTGTTCGGCGCGGTGGTGCTGCTCGGCCTACTCGTGCTCGCCGTCGCGTTGTTTCGTAGCCCGGCGGTGCGCCGGCGCTTCACGCCCGATGACGTGCCCGCGCTGACGCTCGTGGTCGTGGGCCTCGGCCTCGCGATGCACATCGCGCCCATCCCGGTGATCACCAGCGTCGCCGATCGCTTCCTCTACTTGCCGATGGTGGGCGTCGCAGCGTTCCTCGCGCCCCGCGTCGAGCGCCTGGGCGCCCGGTTTCCAGCCGCGCGCCTGGGGGTGCTCGCGGTGCTCGTGAGCTTCGGCGTCGTCACGGCGCGCCGCGCTGCGCTCTGGTCCGACGAGGTCGCCTTCTGGCTCGACGAGCATCGCCACGCGCCCCGCGCCCTCTACGCGCCATCAGTGGAGCTCGGCAGCGCGCTCAGCCGAGCAGGCTTTTACCAGGAAGCCTTTTTGCTCGCTGACCGCGCCGTCCATGGCCCGAAGGGGGAGCGGCGCATCATTCCGCTCTACAATAGCGGGCTTGCGCTCGCTCGCCTCGGCCGCACCGACGAAGCACGAAAACGCTTCGCAGACTGTGCCGGCTCCGAGCGCGCCGACCCCCGCTATCGACGCGCCTTGATGCTCCTGGATCTGCAGGAAATGAAGTTCGACTCGGCGCGCCGCGGCGTAGAAGCGCTCATCCGGCGCGGCGAAGCCATCCCGAAAGATCGGGACCTCCTGGTCGATTTGCCGAAGTTCCAGCGCGCCAAGGCCCAGCTCGAGAACGAGACGTTCAAGAACTCCGCCGCGGGCGTGCTCCTCGAGGCGCAGCTCCAACTCCGCGTGGCCCGCTTCTATGACGCGCTTCCGCTCTGGGAGAAGGTGCTCGAGACGCAGGGCCGCGTGCAGGCAGAAGAAGCGATCCGGCAGCTCATCTCGCTCGGCAACCTGGAGCAGATGAACCGCGGCGTGGCCCGCTTTCAGGCGCGCTTCGGCCCGCTCTCGGACGACTACGCCAACGCCTACCTGGTGAGGCGCTCCGAGCTCGAAACCGCCCTGCGCGCGAAGCAAGAGCTCGGGATCTAGGCTTTCGGAAGCCGACGCTCTCGGGCAGACTCGCTCGCGCATGCTCGGCGCCGGACGACTGCACCGTTATACCTACGCGGACTATGTCGCGCTCGAGCTCACGAGCTCGACGAAGCACGAGTTCCTGGACGGTGAGATTTACGCGCTGGCGGGTGGCTCCGAGGAGCATTCGGCCCTCGCGGCCGAAATCCTCCGGGCGCTCGGCAACGCCGTGGGAGACAACCCCTGCCGCGTCCACACGTCGGACCTTCGCGTCTACGTGGAGTCAGTGGGTCTCGCCACCTTCCCTGACGGCGCAGTGATCTCCGGCCCACTCGAGCAGCATCCTCCGAGCCCGAGCGCCACGGCGTTGAATCCTTCGATCTTGCTCGAAGTCACGAGCGACACCTCTGAAGAGTACGACACGGGGCTCAAGCTCGCCGCGTACCGCACGATTCCATCGCTCCGCGAGTACATCATCGTCTCGCATCGCGAGCGGCGCATCACCGTGCACTCGCGCGCAGCAAGTGATGTCTGGAATTCGCGCGTGGCCATCAGCGGAGGGCGCGTGTTCGTCGAGAACCTCGGCATTGAACTCGAAGTCGACGCGATTTACCGGCGGAGCAAGATCGTCTGAGTCGCCCTCACGCGAACCAGCGCGTTGACAAAAAGGGTCGAAAGTGAGACCGTGGCGATGGTCATGTCCTTTCGCGTGATTGACCGTTGTCTCCTTATCGCCGTCCCGGCGATGGAGGCGCGCGTGTAAGCGGAAGGGCACGCACGGTCTCGAATCCAAACGCCCTTCCGGATATTCCGGCGGGGCGTTCGGCATTTCTGGGGCCTGAATCGAGCGGTTTCATCCGCGAAAGTCGTGGTTTGTCATGGAACCAGGGATAGAGGTGCAAGGTCTGCACAAGCGCTTTCGTGTGCGCGCCGATCGGCGAGGATTCTTCGCCGGAATCAAGGCGCTCGCCTTCCCCCAGACGCGAGAAGTGACGGCTATCGAGAGCCTCTCCTTCAGCGTGGCGCGCGGGGAGCGGGTTGCCTTCATCGGGCCGAACGGCGCGGGGAAATCCACGACGCTCAAGGTGCTGTCCGGGATTCTTCACCCCGACTCCGGGGAGGTGCGCGTGCTCGGGCTCGTGCCCTGGCAGGCGCGGCGAGAGCTCGGTTTTCGCATCGGCACCGTTTTCGGGCAGCGGAGCCAGCTCTGGTATCACCTGCCTCCGGACGACACCTTCGAGTTGCTTTCCCATGTTTATGAGCTCGATCGGGCGGTCTTTCTCAGGAGGCGTGAGGCATTGATCCACGCCTTCTCGCTCGAGCCGCTGCTCGGCAAGCCGGTGCGCCAGCTCTCGCTCGGCGAGCGCATGCGCTGCGAGATCGCCGCGAGCCTCCTGCACCACCCGAGCGTGCTCTTCTTGGACGAGCCGACGATCGGGCTCGACGTGACGGCGAAATCGATCGTCCGCGAGCTCCTGCTCGACCAGTCCGAGCGCGACGGCACCTCACTCTTGCTCACGTCGCACGATACCGGCGACATCGAGCGCGTCTGCGACCGGGTGCTGGTCATCGATCGCGGCGCCTTGATCCTCGACTGTCCGGTCTCGGCGCTGCGGCGCCAGATCCGCCGCAAGATCGTCACGCTCGCGACCGCCGAGCCCAAGCTCGAGCTCAGCTTGCCCGGCGTCACGGTCGACGACAGCGTGCCCCACCGCACGAAGCTCGAGGTCGACAACGATCGCGCGGACGTGAGCGACGTGATCCGACGAGCGCTCGCGAGCGCCACCGTGCGCGACATCACGGTCGAAGATCCGCCGCTCGAGATCATCATCCAGGCTCTGTACGAGAACGCGAAGCAGACTCCTCTGAAAGAGGTCGCTTCATGAGCAGCAAACACGCAAGCTCGATCAAATACGCGCACGTCGCCCTCACCTCCGCGCGGGAACGACTGCACGAACGGGCGGCGCTGCTCGGACGGCTGGGGTTCCTCGCCATCGTCCTTTTGATCTTCGCCGAGCTCTGGAAGACCATCGCTCAGGGCAACTCACTCGGCGGCCGGCGCCAGACCGACTTCGTCTGGTACCTGGCAGTGACCGAGTGGATCATGCTGAGCTTGCCGCCGCTCCACCTCGAGGTGGAAGCCCACGTCCGGACGGGCCGCGTCGCGACTCTCCTGCCCCAACCCATTTCCTACGTCGGCTTCGTGTTCGCGAAGGGCTTCGGGGAGCTCGCGGTACGGCTCGCAACGCTCGGCCCGGCGGCGTTCCTGCTGGCGTGGCTGCTCACCGGGAGCGGACCACCCTCGGGGATGGCGTTGCTCGGAGCCCTCCCGTTCGGGCTCGTGGCGGCCAGCTTGCTCCTCACGTCGTACGTGGTGCTGGGGCTCTCGGCCTTCTGGCTCGAGGACGCGACCCCGGCGTACATGGTGTGGCAGAAGCTCGCCTTCGTCTTCGGCGGCATGTTCGTTCCGCTCGACGTCTATCCGACTTGGTTGCGCGACATCGCGACGTTTACGCCGTTCCCTTCGCTGCTCTACGGCCCAGCCCAGCTGGCCGTCGGCGCGGGCGATGCGAGCGACTGGGCCTCGCTCGCGCTCCGCCTCTTTCTCTGGGGCTCTGTCTCGGTGGCAGTCCTCGCGTTCGTGCACCGGCGCGCGCTTCGTGCGCTCGAAGTGGGAGGTGGTTAGTGGCAACGCTCGAGTTCTTGGTCAACGTCTGGCGCCTGAACCTCAAGGCTGCTGTCAGCCTGCGCGGCGCGTTCCTGCTCCAGACCGGGATGATGTTCCTGAACAACCTGCTCTACTTCACGTTCTGGTGGGTGCTGTTCGGTCGCTTCGAGCAGATCGGCGGTTGGCGCATCGCGGACATGCTCGTGCTCTACAGCCTGGTCGCGGCCAGCTTCGGGCTCGCGGTCGTGGCCGGTGGCGGCGCGCGCGACCTCGGTCGCGTGATCCTGGACGGCGGGCTCGACGGCTACCTCACCCAACCGAAAGATCCACTGCTCGCGGTCGTGGCCTCCCGTCTCTCCGCCTCCGGCATCGGCGATCTGGTGAGCGGACTCGTGCTGCTCGCCCTATCCGGCAAGCTCACGCTGACGACGGCGCCGCTCGCGCTGATCGCGATCTTGTCAGGAGCGCTGGTGTTCGTGGCGGCGGCCGTGATCTTCCAGGCGGTGGTGTTCTGGCTCGGAGACGTGGCCTCGCTCGCACGCCAGGCCTGGGAGTTCTTGATCGCCTTCAGCACACAACCCGAATCGATCTTCGGGGGGCCGCTCCGCCTCCTGCTGTTCACCCTCATGCCCGCGGGCTTCGCCGGGTTCCTACCGGCGCGCCTGGTGCGCGACCCTTCCTGGTTCGCCTTCTTCGGCACTGTCGGCGGAGCCATCGTCTTCACGCTGCTCGCCGTCATGGTCTTCCGGCGCGGACTCCGGCGCTACGCCTCCGGCAACCAAGTGCTCGTGCGAGCGTGAACCGACCGCTCGCCCTCAGCTGTAACCCATGCTGCCGGACAGCCCTCTCGAACTCGGCCGAACGGCCTTGCCGGCAAGCAGAAAAGAACCAAGACCGTTTACCAAGCCTTCCCGGCAAGCAGCAAAAACCTCCGAGGTCTTCTCCTCCTTGCCGGGAAGGAAATTCAGACCTCCGAGGCCTCGCCGCGTCTACCCACGAAGGAATTCAAGACCGTTTCGGTCCGCAATTCCTTCCCCGCAAGCAGTTTTTTGGTGACAGCGGTCGCGCGCTCCTTCCCGGCAAGGCTTCGTAAGCCTTCCTGGTTTTCCGCTCCTTCCCGGCAAGGCTTCGTAAGCCTTCCTGGTTTTCTGCTCCTTCCCGGCAAGGCTTCGCAAACCGATCCGGTTTTCTGCTCCTTCCCGGCAAGGCTTCAAACACTTGAAGCGGAACTGAATCGCGCGACCGAGCGT
>JAEZYO010000479.1 GCA_023419055.1 Pseudomonadota bacterium
GCTCGGGGGCGACCGGCTCGGGCGCGACCGGCAGCGGAACCGGTGGGGCGGGGCCGATTCCGGGGGCTGGGGCTACAGGGGGCTTCGCGGGAACAGGGGCGCTCACCGGCAGCGGTGGCGTCGCAACTGGGGGAGCCTTCGGCGTAGGTGCGACGGCAGGCGTCGGCGCGATCGGCGGGGTCGGCGGGGTCGGAACGGCGGGCACCGGCGGCGCAGTGAACGCGTGCCCGGCGCTCAACCTCCCTTCCTCGAACATCATCCACCAATTCGAGCACGTGGGACCGGACGTCTACGTCTACAACGACAACGGCTTCGACGACACCCCCTGGTCTTACGGAACCATTTTCCCTGCCGTCGGCTCCGACCTGACCGCGGGGCTCAAGCCGGCGTTCGAGGGCAACGGCTTCAACCTCCTCGGCAGCGCCTTCACCCCGGATTCCTGGGGAGCCGGGCTAGGCGTCGCGACGGAGTGCATCAGCGGCGCGGGTTACGCGGGGATCGGCTTCCATCTGAAGAGCGACGTCTGGGTTCGCGTCAGCGTGACGATGCCGGAGAACCTGCCTTACTTCGACGGCGGCGAATGTCCGGGAGACTACTCGACCTGCGTGCAGAACTACATCGACGTGCAACCGTACGACCGCTTCAAGTTCGTATCGATCCCCTGGTCACGATTCTCCAATGGCACTCCGGCCAGCTTCGATCCGACTCGCATCCTCGGCGTGAACTTCCAGGCGTTGCCGCCGTTCGTGAAGGGCGGGTTCGACCTCTGGGTCGACCGCGTCGCGTTCCTCTGAGGTACGGCGCGTCCGCGCTCAAGCGCGTACGTCGAGCTTCGCGAGGCGCCTGCCGGCTTCGAGCAGCGTCTCGTCGCGCTTCGGGAAGCAGAAGCGCACCATGGCGCGCCCGGCAGCCTGCCCTTTGCGATAGAAGCTCGAGGCCGGTACGACGGCGACCCCGACGTGCTCGATCAGGTAACGCGTGAACTCGACGTCATCGGCGAGGCCGATGTCTGGGTACTCGGCCATGACGTAGTACGCGCCGCGAGGTCGATGCGGCGAGAAGCCCGCTCGTTCGAGCAGCGGCAAGAGGAGGTCCCGCCGGCGCTGGTACTCGCCCGAGAGGTTCGCGTAGAACGCCTCGTCGAGCTCGGCGACCACGGCGGCCGCTCCCTCCTGGAGCGGTGCCGGCGCGCCGACGGTGCAAAAGTCGTGCACCTTGCGGATCGCGGAAGAGATTTCGGCGGGCGCGATGGCGTAACCGATGCGCCAGCCGGTGACGCTGAAGGTCTTGCTGAGTCCCGAGATCATCACGGTTCGCTCCGCGAGGCCCGGGATGGTGCACGGGTACACGTGCTTCGCCCCGTCGTACACGATGTGCTCGTAGATCTCGTCGGTGTAAACGAGCGCGTCGAACTCGTTCACGAGCTCGGCGACTAGCTCGAGCTCCGCGCGCGTCCACACCTTGCCCGTCGGGTTGTGCGGCGTATTGATGATGATGCCCTTGGTCCGAGGCGAGAACGCGCGGCGGAGCTCCGCGGGATCGAAGCCAAAGTCGGGCGGGCGGAGCTCGACGTACACGGGGCGCGCTCCCGAGAGGATCGCGTCGGGCCCGTAGTTCTCGTACCAGGGCTCGAACACGATCACCTCCTCGCCGGGATCCACCGTGGCGAGGAGCGTGGAGAGCATCGCTTCCGTCGATCCGCAGCACACCGTGATCTCGCGCTCGGGATCGACGCGCTGTCCGGTGAAGCGCTGGTGCTTCTCGGCGAGCGCGTCACGCAGCGACTTCGCGCCCCAGGTGACGGCGTACTGGTTCTTGTCGGCGTAGAGCGCCTCCGCAGCGCGCTGCTTGAGCGCCTCGGGCGCGGGAAAATCCGGGAAGCCCTGGGCCAGGTTCACGGCGCCGTGACGCTGCGCGAGGCGCGTCATCTCGCGGATCACCGACTCGCTGAACGCTCCGGCCTTGGCGGAGATCTTCGACTTTTTCATGCGCACAAAACACGGCGAGGAGCCTCTTTCGAAGCTCCTCGCCACGTTACTACGATCGGTCGGAGGGGGTTGCCCAGCGAGCCTTACTGGCCGCCGCCGTTGCCGCCCTCGGCGGCGCCGCCGCCGGCACCCGGAGCGCCGCCCTCGCCGTTGCCGCCTTCGACGCCCATCCACTCGATCTCGTCGATGGAGACGTCCCAGCCCCAACCGGCCTCGGGAGCCGCGGGCTTCACGACCTCGAAGCCGATGCCCGTGACCTTGGCGGGGTCGAAGGTGGTGACGGGCATGCCGCCGGTGAGCGAGCTGAAGGGTACCTCGACCTCTTTCCACTCACCGCCCGTGGCGTCGACCTGGAGGCGCGCGGGCTGGCAGGCGGCATCGACGCCCATGCACTCGCCGCCGTCGGCGAACTTCTTGTTACCGGGGACCTCGACCTTGACGACGAGCGGCATGTCGCTCTTGAGCCAGAACTTCACGCCCGTAGCCGTCGAGGCGTTGCGGCAGTTCATCCAGACGCCGAGGCCGCCGCCGTACGCGTCGGCGGGGAAGCCCGTACCGACGAAGCTGAACGCGCCCGTCGTTGCGTTGGCGCCCGGCTCGGTGATGCCGTCGACCTCGAGGCCCTGCGCGGGCGTGATAGTACCGCCCTCCGCCGAGTAGACGTACATGCCGAGCGTCGGTCCGGTGTTCTGCACCGCGCCGTCGTCGAAGTTGAGGATTTCGGGGCCCGTCAGCGCCTCGGCGGTCGGACACACGGGAGCCGCGCCCCCGGTTCCACCGGTTCCGCCGGTCGTGCCGCCCGTGCTGCCGCCGGTCCCGCCGGTCGTGCCGCCCGTGCTGCCACCAGTTCCGCCGGTCGTGCCGCCGGTCCCACCGGTCGTGCCGCCCTTGCCGCCGCTCGCGCGCGAACCGCCGTCATCGCCGTCGCTGCCGCCGCACCCCACGAACGCCATGGTCCCGCAGATGAGAACGAGACCGATACCAGAAGCCTTTGAACCGATACGCATCACGAAACCTCCAAGGCTCGCTCGAGCCTCATTCTTCGAATAGCCTCTGCCGAGATTCGTCACCCCTCAGGGTTACTCAGGCGAGCGCCCGGGAACGGTATCGGTTCCAGGCGCGGCCCAAGCCCCTTCCGGCTAGACGAGAACCCTCCCTCGAGGGTGAGTGAAACGGCGCAGTCGTCCGCTTTCGGCAGAGCAGAGACTACGACCTCGTCTCACCGTTGCTATGAGGTTTGCGCCAAAGCTTGTGAGGATCCGGTCCTGACAAGTGAAAAACGCAGGCTAACGTCGATGCGTCAGCCTGCGTACGCGCGGTTTTCGTGAGCTCGCGAGCGAGCTCAGTTGATCATGAAGCTCTTCGAAACCGTGATCGAGTCACCGCTGAACGGCGGAACTTTGGCGCGACGGAACAGGCTCGCGACGCAGCCGCCCGTGGGCGTGCCGGCGAACGGGCCGCCTTGCACGGTGGCGCTGGTCACGCGCCCGCTCGGCGCGAAGGTGACCTGCACCTTGCCCGAGCCCGTGGGGCCGCCGCTCTTCTTGCAGCTCTGAGCGGAGTTCGATGCAGAGGTGAGCTGCGCCACGGCTGCCGACTTGTTGAAGGGGCCAGCAGCCACGGGCGCGGGCTCCTCCTTCTTTGGCGCGGGGCCGGCCTTCGGAGCGGGCCCGGCGGACTTGGGCGCCTCCGTGGCCGTCGGAGCGGCAGAAGCGGAGGCGGCAGGGGCCGCGCTCGGCTCGGGCTTGGGCTCTTCCTTCTTCTCCTCCGGCTTTGGCTCTTCCTTCTTCTCCTCGACCTTCGGAGCCTCTGCGGCGGCGACGGCAGCCGAAGCGCTCGGCACCTCCGCGGTCGCGTCTTCTTTCTCGTCTCCGGAGAACGCAAACCCCGCGATCGCCACGAGCAGCACGGCAGCGATGCCGCCGCCGATGAGCAACATCTTGTTCTTCTGAGGCGACGGCGCGCTCATGGCGAGTGAGCCAGACGAGACGTTCATGTCCGTCGCGCGGGAGGGTGGAGGCTCGGGCGGAGCGGGCGCGGTGAGCAGCGCCTGGTTCGCGTTCAGCGAGAAGAGCGGGCTGCCTCCGCCGCCGATGTTCATCAGGTCGTTGGAGCCGCCCATGCCGAACGGATCATTGCCGGCAGTTGCGGCTGCGCCCTTGCGCGGCGGAGCGCCGGGCTTGGTGGGGGCGCTCTTCTTCGGGGCTTCCGCCGGCACGCCTGCCTTCAGAGCGTCCAGCGAGAACAACACCGAGTTTTCGTTGCGGGCTCCCGTGAGCTTGCCGTCATCGTAAGCCGTGGAACCTGCCTGGGGCAGAGCGCCGGGGCCGACCGCGGGCGCGCTCGTCGCGACTTCTTCTTCCTCGCTGCCGGCGGTGTCGACGCCGCCGAACAGATCGACCGCGCCTGCAGCGCGGCCACCAGCGAGCCTCGCGGGCTCCGCCTTGGTCGCGGCCGGTGCGGGCGCCTTGAGCAACGCGGCGAGCTCGGGGCACTCGAGCACCGGCACCCAATCGGCCATGCCGTCCTTCCAAACGAAGGCATCGTTCGTGACGAGCCCGGAGGCGTAACCTGCGACGATTTCCTCCGTCGTCATCGTGCGCTGATCGGTGTCGCTCAAGTTGACCGACCAACCCTCGGCGGCACCCTGGTCAGCGACCTCGAGCCCGGCGTCCGCGCCCGTCATCTCGGGAGCACCGGCAGCTTCGATGGCGCCGCCTTCGGCTTCACCCTGCTGAGCGTCGACCACGATCGGAGCACTGCAGCCCTTACAACGGATCTTGACCTTCCTGCCGCGGACTTTGTCGTCCGCGATCGTGTACTTCGCACCACACGCCTGGCAGGTGATCTTCATGGGCTCTGACCTTAGCAAATTCTCGGGCCTCTGTAAGGTTTCCGGGGTGTTGGTATCGGGGCAATACCAGGGGCCGAACGATTCCTGACAGCGGCGTAGATGGGCTCACCTACCATCGAGTGAGCCTCCAAGGGAACTCAGTTCACGGGGACGAGCGAGGCCCCGCAGTTGCCACAGAACTGGCTCTCTCCACTGAATTGCGCACCGCACACCGGACAGATCTTTCGCGTGGCGGTCACCCGATTCTCGTTTTGCGCCGACCCGTGGACGACCGCAGGTACGAGCGGCTCATCGTGCTTGGGGCAGATCGAGATCCCCGGATCGTACCCCTGACCACAAACTGGGCAGACACCTCCCGCTGGAGCCACGCCGAGCCCGCGCTGCAGCGGGATCAGCCGATTGCCGTCGTTCGCGCAGAATTTGGCTTCGGGCGGATACTCTTCGCGGCAGGTGGGGCAGACCATCCCCTTCGCGGGTTCGGCGCGCGCAGGCTGCGCTCGCGGTTCACCGGGACCGGTCCCGGATGTTGCGAGGCGCGCGGGCGGGAGGGGAGTCAGGCGCTGAGCGCGCCGAGCCCGCCGGATGGCGACGAAGCCGAAGATGCCGAGCGCGAGCGCCAGCGTCCCGACCACGCCGATGAAAAGCTTCTTTCGAAACGCACCTTCGTCGGTCAGCGTCGTTCCGCGCGACCCAATGGAGCTCGATTCGATGCGCGTTACGGCGGCGCCTCCCGACTCGCCGAGCTCGTCGAACCTGCCCTCGCCGAGCAGGGCTTCGTAGCGAGCCGACGAGACCACCTCGGCCACGACCGTGACCGAGCGATCGCCGACCGAGGCGAGCAGCTTCACTTCACCCTCCGGGGCGGTATCGGCGACGCGGAGCGTCCCCGGCGAAACGAGGTCGACGCCCGGCGGCGGCGTCACCAGGCGGAAGGTGGGGGCCACGCTCAAGGTGCAACCGGCCTTGTCGACCACGCTCCCGCGGAACGTGAAGGTCTCTCCCGGGCGAAGGAGTTTATGGGCCGGGCGCACCTCGAGCCGCGCTGGATCGCCGGGCGTTTGGCACGCTCGCGGCGGAGCCTCCTTCGCGGGGGGAGGAGTGGGCTCCTTGGGGGTCGGGCCTTCGGCGGGCGCCGGCGCGGTGCTGGTCGCGGCGGGCTCCGGGTCGCCCTCGCGCCGGACGAGCTTGAGAAAGCGGGTGCGGCGTACACTGGCCGTGCAGTTCTGCCCTCCGACGATGAACTGATACTGACCCGTCTCGTCGAAGGTGATCTGGTTGTCGGTCGCGGTGATCGTCGTCACCACGGTTGCCTGACGCGGGTCCGCTGCGGCCGTCTTGCAGACGTTTTTATAAGCGCGCGCGCTCGCGGTGTGGCTCACACGCGAAAGGCCGGGGTACTGCTCCCAACACTCGGTGGTGGAGTAGGTCCGCCCGGCTCCGGAGAAAATCAGCTCGCCGCCGCTCTTCTGGATCGTCACCGGTCCGGCGGGAGCTCCACCACCGCTCGGCTTCGGACCGCAGGCGCTACCCCAATCTCCGATCACCCAGTTCGGTTGCAGGGCGGTCGCGGACCACTGTCCGGCGAGGGTGGGCGCCTGCGCGACGGCGGTCGGCAGCGCCACGACGAGGGGCAAAGCAAGCCAGCCGAGCCAGGCGGAGCGAAGCATGAAAGGCACCTATTTCTACTCGTTTCTCGGCGGTTTTTGAGGCGTGGCTTGCATCAAAATGTGCCGCGCCTTGCACCCCGGGCTGCGGGCTGATGCATAAGTGCACGAACGCGTTGGCGATTTTGCCTTTGCCGCTACGTTGACACGGCTTTTTGCCGAATGATACGGTCGCCCACTCCACGAAAGGTGGCCGGAATGCGAAAAGCGCCGATCATGCGCCGTTGCGCGAACGTTTGTGCCATTGCGGCGGGCGCTCTCTCCTTGCTCGGGCTCGTCAGCCCGGCCTCGGCGCAACAGGTTGCGCAAGAACGCGCGCCCGAGTCGAACGGCGACGGCATGGACACGCACCTGTTCCGTCCAGCCGTCGATTCCAAGGGCTTCTTCTCGGTCAACGGCTCCGACATCATCGGCAAGAACGACATCAGCTTCGGGCTCGTGCTCGACTGGGGCCGCAACATCATGCGCACCCGGTCGGACCGCATCCCGACCGACATGGCTGGTGACGAATGCGAGAGCGAGGAGTGCGAGGTCGGTAGTCGCGGCTCCGGCGTGCCAGCGCTAGCCGAAGATTCGTTCCAGGGTACCTTCGGGTTCAACTACGGCATCGCGAACATCGCGACCGTCGGTGTGACGATCCCGGTCATCTTGATGACCGGCGACGAGGCCTATCAGATCGGCCCCGACGGCGGTCAGTACAACTCGGCCGCTCTCGACCAACAAAGCCTCTCGTCGATCGCGCTGCACGGGAAATTCAGGCTGACGCGAGTCGACCGCACCATCGGAGTCGCGGCGATCGTCCAGGCCGGCATCCCCATCGGTGACTCACCCAAGAACCTCGGTGCGGACCCTGGCTTCTGGTACTGGCCGCAGCTGGTCGTCGAGAACCAGTTCGGCGCCACGCGCCGCTTCCACGTCGGCCTGAACGTCGGGTATCGCGGTCACACGGGGGACAACCCACGTTTCGGTAACGACCTCTTCGGGCAGTCCCAGCTCGACGAGGGCCGCTTCGAGAACGGCAACCTCGCGACCTTCGGGCTCGGCCTCTCGTATCGCGTGCTCGACGCGCTCGATCTCGTTGCCGAGACTTACGGCACTTACCTGACGGACGGCGACTCCGACAAGAAGCAGAAGCTCAGCCAGGAGGTCCTCGGTGGCATCAAGCTGTTCGTCGAGAAGAACAGCTACTTGATGCTCGGTGGCGGCAGCCGCGCCTGGTCGACGGGTTTCGAGGCAGCAGACGCGCGCGTCGTGCTCGGCTTCGTGTTCGAGCCTTCGATCGGTGACCGCGACGGTGACGGCTACAAGGACGATCAGGACGCTTGCCCCGACGAGCCGGAAGATTTCGACGGCTTCGAGGACGGCGACGGCTGTCCGGATCCCGACAACGACAATGACGGGATCCTCGACGTCGACGACCGCTGCCCGAACGTCCCCGAGGATCGCGACGGCGACCAGGACGAGGACGGTTGTCCCGAGGGCAAGAAGGAAGGGGACCGCGACGGCGACGGCATCCCCGACTCGAAGGACAAGTGCCCCGACGATCCCGAGGATCGCGACGGCTTCGAAGACCAGGACGGCTGCCCCGAGCTCGACAACGACAAGGACGGCATCCCGGACTCCTCGGATCAGTGCCCCGACGACAAGGAAGACAGGGACAACTTCGAGGACGAAGACGGCTGCCCCGATCCGGACAACGACAAGGATCAGATCCCGGACGTGAAGGACAAGTGCCCGAACGACCCCGAGACCTACAACGGCTTCCAGGACTCGGACGGCTGCCCCGACAAGGGCAAGGTGATCCGAGAGGGCAACGAGCTCATCATCCTCGAGAAGGTGCAGTTCGAGACCGGGAGCGCCAAGATCCTGCCCCAGTCGTTCGACATCATCGACGCCGTCGCGGCGGCCATCAAGGGCAGCAACGACATCAAGGTGGTCGAGGTCGCAGGTCACGCCGACGAGCGCTCCTCCGACGAGTACAACC
>JAEZYO010000484.1 GCA_023419055.1 Pseudomonadota bacterium
CCGGTACTCGAGGACCGACGCCTGAAACCGCCGTCCGCCGCAGTCCTCGCAGACCGTGCTGACGCCGGCCATCATTCCGAGGTCGGTGTAGATCACTCCGGCGCCGTTGCAGGTGGGACAGGCTCCCTCCGAGTTGGCGCTGAAGAGACCGGGCTTTACGCCGTTGGCTTTCGCGAACGCCTTGCGGATCGGCTCGAGCAAGTCGGTGTAGGTCGCGGGATTGCTCCGGCGCGAACCACGAATCGGGGTCTGGTCGACCGAAACCACCCCCTCCTTCCCCGACACGGAGCCGTGAATGAGCGAGCTCTTGCCCGACCCGGCGACGCCCGTCACCACCACGAGCACCCCGAGCGGGATGTCCACGTCGACGTTCTGCAGGTTGTGCGTCTTGGCGCCGCGCACCTTCAGCACGCCCGAGGGCTTCCTCACCGAGGGCTTCAAGGAGGCTCGGTCGTTCAAATGACGACCAGTGAGCGTACCGCTCGTTCTGAGTCCCTTCACCGTGCCCTCGAAGACCACCTTGCCACCCGCGGTCCCCGCGCCCGGGCCCAGATCGACGACGTGGTCTGCGATCGCGATGGTCTCCGGCTTGTGCTCGACGACGAGCACCGTGTTCCCCTTGTCGCGCAGCCGGAGCAAGAGCTCGTTCATGCGCTGGATGTCGTGCGGATGCAGCCCCACCGTCGGCTCGTCGAACACGTAGGTCACGTCGGTGAGCGAGGACCCGAGGTGGCGGATCATCTTGGTGCGCTGCGCCTCTCCGCCCGAAAGCGTGCCGGACGAGCGATCGAGGCTCAGGTAGCCGAGCCCGATCTCCACGAACGAGTCGAGCGTGTGCCGAAGCGTCGCGAGGAGCGGCGCGACGGACGGCGCCTCGAGCCCGCCTACCCATTTCGCAAGATCGGTGATCTGCATCGCGCAGGCGTCGGCGATGTTGATACCCTCGATCTTCGAGGACCGAGCCGCCTCGCTGAGTCGCGTGCCCTTGCATTCGGGGCACGTGGCGAAGGTGACCGCGCGCTCGACGAAGGCTCGGACGTGCGGCTGCATGGAGTCGACGTCTTTCGACAAGAACGACTTCTGGATCTGGGGGATCAGCCCCTGATAGGTCAGGTTGATGCCGTCGACCTTGATCTTGGTCGGCTCCTTGTGGAGGAGGTCGTAAAGCTCCTTCTTGGTAAACTTCTTGATCGGCTTGTCGGGATCGAAGAAGCCGCAGCCGTTGAAGATCCGGCCGTACCAGCCATCCATGCTGTAGCCCGGGATGCGCAGCGCTCCCTCGTTGAGCGACTTCGTGTCGTCGTACAGCTGAGACAGGTCGATGTCGCTCACCTGGCCCATGCCCTCACACTTCGGGCACATGCCACCGGTGCGATTGAAGACGACCTTCTCCGCCTTGCCGCCGCCCTTCTGCATCGTCCCGACCGCGCTCACCGACGGAACGTTGAAAGAGAAGGCGTTGGACGATCCGATGTGCGGCTTGCCGAGGCGGCTCCACAACATCCTGAGCATCGCGTTGGCGTCCGTCACCGTCCCGACCGTCGAACGCGAGCTTGCCCCCATGCGCTCTTGATCGACGATGATCGCGGTCGTGAGCCCCTCCAGGACGTCGACCTCGGGTCGATCCAACGCGGGCATGAAGCCCTGCACGAAGGCGCTGTAGGTCTCGTTGATCATGCGCTGCGATTCGGCCGCGATCGTGCCGAACACGAGCGAGCTCTTGCCCGACCCCGAAACGCCGGTAAAAACGGTCAGGCGGCGCTTCGGGATCTCGACGCTCACGTCCTTCAGGTTGTTCTGACGAGCACCTTGAACGCGGATCAGGTCGTGAGAGTCTGCTGCGTGTTGCTTGGAGGAGGCCATGTTCGCGTTCTTGGTCATGGGGAATCGACGGGTAACCTTCAGGCGGCGGGCCGTGGCGTCTGCGACTTCTTCACGTACGGCAGCACGAACAGATAGAGGCCGCTGAGGAGCAGCAAGAACAGCGGGAGGAGCGGCGCGTAGGTCACCGCCGCCGGAGGTTGCTCACCAGGGCTGATTGCCATGGCGACGAAGTTGGCAATCACGGTGAGCGTGAAAAGGATGGAGATCCAACGGTGAAACTGACGAATCCACTTGCTCACGAAAGCCCTCCGAGGACCGCTTCGAGCTTTTCGCCCATCATCTTCCAGCCGTAACGCTGACCACCGAACGCCTGCTTGTTTTCCACCTTGAAGCCGGTCTGCTCCAGGGAGAGCCGCGTGCCCGACGCCGTGGGCGACAGCGTGAACGTCACGACGGTGTCGATCTCCATGTCGCCGACGACCCACTTGTAGCTGAGCTTTCGCTCGGCCTCGATCTCCACGAACTGACAGTTCACGATCCCGTCCCAGCCCGGATAGGCCTGAGTCTTGAACTTGAACGCCGCTCCCTGCTCGAGCTTCAGATCGATCGTGGGAAGAAGCCATTCCTTGAGCAGCTCCGGGTCCGTGAGCGCGCGCCACACCTTCTTCGGCGAGTGCTTCAAATCGAACTCGAACGAGAGGGTTTCCGTTTGCGAACTGGCGGTCTTGTCGGTGAGGCTCATTCGTCCATTTTCTCCAGCAATCGTTCGAGTCGGTCGACGTGCTCGGTCCAGAAGGCGCGGTAATGCGCGATCCAATCGATGAGCGGCTTCATCCCCTTGGGTTCCACGCGGTAGTAGACGAGTCGCCCCTCACGCCGTCCGTTGACGAGGCCGGCGTCCTTCAACGCGGCGAGGTGTTGCGAGATGGCGGGCTGCGAGATGTCGAAGCGCGCGGTGAGGTCCTTCACCGCCGCTTCGCCGCGCGTCAAAGACTCGAAGATCGCCCGGCGGCTGGGGTCCGCCAGCGCCTGGAAGATCTTGTTTTCGGCCGCGGCTGCGCTCTGCACCCCCAATCAATAAGCCGACGCTTATGTATTGTCAAGCGCCGGATCCAACCCGGCGCGTGGCTCAGAGTGCGAGCAAGACGCACAGGGGCGTCGGAGAGACGCCGCCGTGCACGCGAGAACTTGCATCGAAGGGGCGAGCGCGTGTGCTTTCCTGGGCAGAGGCCCGGAGCGCCCCGACCGATGAGAAAGCGAAGCGGATCCCGGGATGAACGGACACGCAATCGGTGCTCCCCGCGCCGTCGACGTCGCGGGATCCCGTGATCCAGAGGATTGATGCAGCACCGCAAGTTCATCGCTTTGCTCGCCCTGTCTTACGCCTCCGCCTGTTCGAGCGGATCGAGCCCGTCGGAGAGCGAAGACTCCAGGAACACGACGGGTGGAAGCGGAGCCACCGACGGAGCCGGCTCTGCCAGCAGCAGCGGCTCAGGAGCGACGGCGGGTAGCGGCTCACCCGGCGGCAGCGCCCGAGGCGGGAGCGACTCTGGCGCGAGCCATTCTGGCGGCACCCCTCCCCTCGGCGAACCCGGCGACGCGCTCGGAGCATTTCCTTACACGGATAGCCCCGTGACGAAAGGCGGCACCATCACGTTCTCCAACATCGGCGCCCCGGGCTCTTGGCCTCGGAGGCTCGATCGCGAAGCGGGTGATCCCGCTTGCGACTACAAGGACGGCACCGACACCTGGGGCGGGCACTGCTGCATGACGAGTCACGAGACGTCGAGCACCGAGCTTGCCCCGTTCGACGAGGAGATGACCTTGATCGTGAAGGCCATCGACATCAAGCAGCTCGCCGTCTACCAGCCTGCATCGGAAGGCGGTGCCGCCGACTGGCGGCGCGTCAGCTCGTGGGACAGCCGGACGAGGTCGAGCGAGAACCTCTGGTTCACCCAAGAGGGTGACGGCAGCCCGAACTTCCCGGGCGACCTCAGCGGCGACGACTGCGTGGGCTACGTCGCGCAGGCACCGGCGTTCGACTGCGGTGACGGCTCGGACTACTTCTGCCCGAACGACCCTGGCGTGCTCCATCAGGGCTTCAGCGGCTCGAAACTCGTGGTGTTTCTCGGCTCGATGAGCTTCGACGACGCCGGTGTAGCGGCCTGCAACGGTGACGGCGCGGCGCACCCAGGGCCGTGGGTCGCGTTCGTCGCGTCCGAGCTGATCCGCGACGGCGGACGCAAATGGAACGGACTCTGTAACTGCTACTCGAAGACAGGCAGCGTCGGAGACGGCTGCGGCGAAATCAATGTGTTCGAGGTCGTGATGGACGACAACGACTACTCGAACCGCGAGTTTGCGAGCACGGGCGTCCGTTCGTATCAAGAGGGACACGTCGGCGGCAGCGTGTGCGGAGCGGACTGCCATCGCGAGCAATTTCCCGCCGACGTCGACGTGGTCGACGCGTGTTCGAAGACGGCCTACGAGCACGGTCCCGAGGTCGTCGCGGGCGGTAGCTCCGACGGCTGCCCCGTCTGGCGAAGGCCCGAAGGCGACCGCTACTTCTTCATCGCGCTCGACGAGGCGGAACGCCTGATTCAGGTCGGCATGATCCATCCGGCGAACATTCCGAGCGCCGCGTCGGCGGTGTTGCCCGAGTTACCCGGCACCGTCGCCCGAGCCGGGATCGAGGACCTCCTCCACTTGCGGCTGCCGGAATGATCGGGATCACGGAAAAGCCCATGAAAACAGCGTGGCAATGGTGCGTGGCCGTTCTTTCGCTCATCGGGTGCTCGGATGACGGCGCCTCGTCCAGCGGCGGCGATGGTGGCGCGCCGATGGGAGGTTCGAGCGCGAACCTGGCTGGAGGTAGCTCCGGCGGCACGAGCTCGAGCGGCGGCATCGGAACGAGCGCAGGTAGTGGAGGTCGGAGCGGCAGCGCCGGCTCGAGCGGCGGGAGCGGCGCCGTCGCAGGCGGCGGGAGCGGCGCCGTCGCAGGCGGCGGCGGAGAAGCGAGCGATCGGTCCTCGTGTAAGCGCGGCGTCGCTTACGGCTATCACTCGAAGGCGGATCTCGAGGCGCTCTCCCCGGGAGTAAGCTTCTGGTACAACTGGGCCTACGTACCCGATCAGGGCCTCGCCGACGGGAGCTACCGCTTGCTCGACGTCGAGTACGTCCCGATGATCTGGGGCGCAGCATCGGACCGCCAGGCGGCAGCGAGCGACATCCCCGACGACGCGCGAACGCTGCTCGGCTTCAATGAACCGAACTTCGGGGCTCAGGCGAACCTCTCCGCCGCAGAGGCGGCGGCGCTCTGGCCGGAGCTCGAGGAGATCGCCGACGCGCGAGGCCTCGACCTGGTCTCCCCCGCCGTCAACTTCTGCGGCGGCGATTGTCAGGAGACCGATCCCTTCGAGTATCTGGACGATTTTTTCGCGGCTTGCCAGGGCTGTCGGGTCGACGCGATCGCCATCCACCTCTACGTGGGGTGCAATCCGGACGGCGAGAACCACGCACAGTGGCTGATCAACCACGTTCAGACCTACGAGAGCCGCTTCTCTCACCCGCTCTGGCTCACCGAGTTTGCCTGCGACAGCGCGGCGAACGAGGCCGAGCAGATCGCCTTCATGGAGGACGCGGTCGAGTTCCTCGAGAACGACCCGCGCATCGCTCGCTACGCCTGGTTCGCAGGGCGTGCGGACAACGTACCCCACGTCGACCTGCTCGGCGCCGACGGTGAGCTCACGGCTCTCGGACAGCGCTACGTGGAGCTCGCTCAACCCGACGATTGCCAGCGCTGAAGCTCGCCTCAGCCCCCTAGTCAAGGGGGCCCAGCGTGCTAGGACCCGCCCGTGGCTAACGATTCGATCCGGCCCGAAGGTCCCTCCGTCGTCTATGTCCCTTTCGAACGCATCGGCGGCGAAGGCCCGGTTCGCGAATTGGTCGAGCGCTTCTACGACGCGATGGACGAAAGCGAGCCGGAGCTCGCGGCGCTCCACCGGTGCGAAAACGGTCGCGTCAGCCGCGCCACCCGCGACCGCTTCGCGCTGTTTCTGATCGGTTGGCTCGGCGGTCCGCAGCACTACATGGAGCGCTATGGTCACCCGCGGCTGAGAATGCGGCATGGGCACGTGCCCGTGAACACCCGCATGCGAGATGCCTGGCTGCGTTGCATGCAAAAGGCGCTCGACGGCTCTTCCGTCGACCCCGATTTGCGAGGTTTCCTCGATCGCAAGTTCGACGAGATCGCCAACTTCCTGCGAAATCGCCCGGATTGAGCGAGGCTTTCGGCCCGCGCCCTTGCGGCGCGCGTTGATAGGTGTATATACACCAAATCATGTCCGACGCGCAGCGAGCCCGGCTTCTGACCGTGGCGACCGAGTGCAACGCAGCGAAGCTGCGCCAGGCGTCGCGCGCGATGTCGCGATTCTATGACGAGCGCCTCGCTCCGTCGGGGCTGCGTGGGACTCAATTCAGCCTGCTGGTTGCGCTGTCGCTGACCGGTGAGGCGCCGGTCTTGAGGCTCGCGGAGGAGCTCGGCCTAGATAGAACGACGATGACCCGCAATTTGTCACCGCTCGAGCGCGACGGGTTGATCACGAGCTCCCCGGGACCCGACAGGCGGGTTCGTTTGATCAAGCTGACGGAGCAGGGTCGGCGAACCCTGGCCGCCGCGCTGCCGCTCTGGGAAAAGGCGCAGCGCAGCGTCACCGCGGCGCTCGGTGAGCGTCGCTTTCACGAGCTCCTCGGCGCGCTTCAGGCTGCAACAGCCCTGCAGGTGGCGAGCTCGGAAGAGGAGTGAGCCTCTGTTTCGAGGCTGAGTTTTTTTGGACAATTAGGTGCATATGCACCCATTCATGGGAGGTCTTCGGAAGATGTTTCGTACACCCGCTCTGCTCAGCCTGTTCTCCGCGTGCCTCGTCTGGCTCACCCTCGGCTGTGATCCCGCTCTCCCCTCTCCCCCGCTAACGCGGAACCTCGACCTCGAGGCGCTCGAAGTCGCGGTGCGGTTCGACGATCCGACGCCGGTCGTGGTCATGAACCTGGCAAACCAGTACCTGGCGACGGGTCGTAACCGCGAGGGCCACGCGTACTTCTGCGAACGCGCGCGAAAGGTCCCTTCCCGCGCCCTCTTCACCGCGCTCTGCGGCGTGTTTCAAGCCCGCACGGCCGCGCAAGTCCCACTCCTTCAGCGCATCGCGTGGGTCGAAGAGGCTCTCGCCAAGCTCGACCGCGCCGCCCAGCAGGACGGCCTCTCGCGCTACCTGCGCGGGGTGACCTGCGCCGCGCTCCCCGCGCGCTTCGAGCGGGCGCGTCAGGCCCAAGCCGATCTCGAATGGGTCATCGAGCACGCCTCGGCGTTCCCTCCTGGCCTCATGCGCGGCGCGCAGCACTCGCTTCGAGTGGCGCGCGGCGAGGTGAAAGCCGACGAGCCCTCGTTCGTGACGAATTTCTCCGTGAACGCGCGTGACGGGTTCCGCTTCGTGCGGCCCGAGCTCGTGGAACCCGCGCCCGGCGTGTTCGTCGCGCGAGGCTACGATTTCGCGGACATCGCGTTCGTCGTCACCGAGGACGGGGTCGTCGTCGTCGACGCCGGGACGAGCGAACCGAACGCAGCCTCCGCGCTCGCCGCCTTTCGCAAGGTGAGCCAGGCGCCCATCCGCAAGGTGATCCTCACCCCCGCGCACTGGGACCACGTGGGTGGCGCTCGAACGCTCGCCGCGGGTGGCGCGGAGATCGTCGCGCAATCCGGCTTTGCTGCCGAGCTCGCGCGTGCCTCTGCTGCGCCAGCGCCCTTCCGCTTCTTCTTCGGCGACCACACGCCCACGACGCTCGAGGTGCACCCCCAACACCTGGTCGAAAAGCCCGAGCCCCTCATCGTCGGCGGCACGCGCTTCGACCTCTACCCCGCCCGCGGCGGCGAGACCGAAGACGCGCTGCTCATCCACCTGCCCGAGCGCGGCGTGTTGTTCGTGGGCGACGCCTTCATGCCGTACTTCGGCGCGCCGTTTATCGGTGAAGGCTCCGTCGACGGGCTGCTCGACACGATCGCGCTCGTTCGTTCGCTCGAACCCACGCTGCTCGTTCACGGGCACCCGCCGCTGACCGAGAACTTCCCGATCGCCGTCCTGCCCGCCCTCGAAGAAGCCATCCGCACGCTCCAAAAGGACACGCTCGCGGCCCTCCGCGCAGGGCGGCCGCTCGCGGATGCGCTCACGTTCGACCTCATGCCCGCCTCGCTGGCGCATCACCCCCAGGCAGTGCTCCCGTTCGTGCTGATGAGGGAGAACCTCGTGAAGCGCCTGTACCAGCAGCGGACCGGCTACTGGCAGACCGACGGCGAGGGTATCGAGGTCTTCTCGCGCACCGAGCAGGCCGCCGCGCTCGACTTGGTCGCGGGCGGTTCCGTCGACACGTTGTCCCGCGCGATCTCCACGCTGATCGACCGGGGCGATCTCGCGCTCGCGTTGCGTCTCGCCGATCTCGCGCTCGCCAGCCACCCGTCGCACCCCGATCTCGTTGCCGCGCGCAGCCGCGCGCTTACGGGTCTGCGCCTCAAGCACCAATTCAACCCGTTCAAATTCATCGTTTACTCCGAGCTTTCTGGGAGTGCGCTCGCTCCCCCACCTTGACCCCGCGCCTCGTGCGGAGTTCAAAGGTCCCGGCGGACACCTGCTCTCTCTCTATCGAGACGGCGCGCTCCCTCGCTGAGGCCAGCCGCGCCGAACCAGGTCGCACCGGAGCGCCAAGTCCTCGACGCTCCGGTGCCTGGGGCTCGAATCTTCAGGGAACGATAGAGGGTGCAGCCGCGACCGCGTCCTCGACGAAAGCGAGCATCTCCTCGTTCAAGACCGCGTAGCCGCCGCCGAGCCCGCAGACCCTCGAAATCGAGCCCTCACCCGCGAAGCTCACCCCGTAGACGGTGAGGTTCGACGCGGTGTTACCCAGGAACAGCGGGCCCCCGGAGTCGCCGTAGCAGCTCACCGCGTCACCCGGCAGTCCGCCCGCGAGGAGCTCGTAGCCAGGCTCGAGACTGTAGGTCCCGGGCGCCCACCAGAGCGCTTCCTCCGCTTCGCTCGGAGTGGCCAGGGCCGCGTCGGTCCAATACCACTCGTCGAAAGCGGCGTACTCGTTGTCGAAGAGCAGCGGATACCAATCACCCGAGATGGCGCGCGCCGTGGCGAGGCCTTCGACCTTGGTGCCGACGGTGAAGTTCTCGGTCCAGCCGAAGCCAGCGATGCGAAACTGCGATCCCAACTGCGATTCGTCGAACTGGCCGAGCTTCGCCGGCGTGATGCCCTTCGGTGCCTCGTCGAGGAAAATGACGGCGATGTCGCGTCCGCCGTCGTTGAGCAAGCCCGGAGCCGTGGGGCTCGGCGGAGCGGTAACGAAAGCCTTGATCTTCACCTTCTGCTCGGGCTTCGTCACGTTGTCCCCGAACACGACGAAGTTGTTGAAGCTCGGGATCGGAAAGAAGTGCCAGGAGGAGTCGCCGGCAACGCAGTGGCGCGCGGTAAGGACGACCTTGGGTGCGATCAAGGTACCGGTGCAGGTAAAGTCCTCGATCTTGAGCTTCGCGTACTTGAACACGATGCCACCGATCGCATCGAGCGCCGGATCCGTAGTCGGCGTGCCGTCGACGATGGACTCCTGAACCGAGGACGGAGCCCCTTCTTCGCCCGATAACGAGCAACCACTCACCGCGCCCAAGATGATGGCCATGACGCCTACGCCCCACTGACGATAAATTTCGTTCACGATCGCTCCCTTCGATGTCGGGCCGGCATTGCCGTCCCGGGAACCCTCCGTAACCGAGCCCTCGTTCATCGACAAGACGCACGTAGCGCTCGTTCGCGGGCGGGAGCACGTGACGAACTGTGCCGGCGCCGCGAAAGCCGCGTAGTTCGATGGTGAGGGCTCTTTACCGAGGCCCCGGTGCAGCGGTCCCGCATTCCGCTGTCGGCGGTGAATGCGGAGGCAGCGGTAGCTCGCGTCGCTCCGTCACGCCGCTCGCTCGGTCAGCGAAGCGACGAGGTCCGACACATAGGCGCGGTAGGTGCGGGGTGCGCGGCCGAGCAGCTCCGTGGTTCGAGCAAGCTCGGCGCTCTTGGGCTCGCCGGACGTCTTCGCCAGCGCCTCGTAGGTCTTCAGCCAGTCCTCGCGTTTGTGTCCGTCGAGGTTGGTCCTGATCGCGTTCCTCCAGGCATCGCGATGGTGCCCGGCGTACTCGACAGGGCGTCCGAGCGCCTCCGCCCAGATCGCGGCGGCTTGCGGCCCGCTCACGGCTTCGGGCCCGGTGATCGGAAAGCACCCGGCCGGGTGCGAAGGATCGAGCAAGAGCGTCGCGGCGACCTCGGCGATGTCGCGCACGTCGACCTGGGTGACGCCTTTTTCGCCGAGTGGCTGAGTATAACGTCCATCGAGGATGTCCGCGCGGAACACCTCGTCGTTCTGGAAGAACGCGGAGGCGAGCAGCAGCTGCGTCTTGGTCGCCGCAGTGAACACGCGCTCGCCGATTCGGAAACGCCGCGCGTAGTGCGGGAACAAGGTGCCATAGGCGGCACGCAACAAGGCGCGAGTCCAACCCCAACGCGCGTCGACGTGCACGCCCAAAAAGACCAGCGGCTTCCCCGCCCGTTCGCAGGCCGCGAGGACGTGCTCGGCGTAGATCTCCTCGTCGGGCTCGTGCGGATTGACGAAGAACACCGCACGCGACGCGGCGACGGCGTCTCGGACCGCCTTTGCGTCAGCGAGATCTCCGAGGAAGGTGTGAACGCCGGCGGGCAGCGCGCGCGCACGCGGGCGCGGGCGAAGCAGCAGAGCCACATCGGCGCCACGTGCGGTCAGCACCCGGACCACTTCGCGCCCTACGGTGCCGGTCGCGCCAATGACGAGGATGGGAGGAGCATTGAAG
>JAEZYO010000367.1 GCA_023419055.1 Pseudomonadota bacterium
CCTCCGAGCGCCTCGCCCAGATCGCCGACGAGTGCCGTACGGCTCCGGAGCGCTTCGCCAGCAAGGCCAGCAGCCGGCGCAGCGCGCGCGTGAGAGTTGGCCGCGATCTCGAGCGCGTCCTCGGCGCGTCGACGCGAGCCTCTCGCCTCGCGGCCAAGGTCTTCAAGCTCGACTCACCGCCCGTCCACGCCGCGCCCGATCCTGGCGCGCTCGAGCGCGCTGCGTCGAGCGGAACGCCTGAACCGCTCGAAGCGTTCCTGCGCTAGCGAGCCCGCACTTCACCCTCTCGGCCCACGCGGAACCTGATTTGGCGCACTGGCCGAAAGATGCTAATCCGCGGCTCGCCCATGAACTGGTTCACGAGCACGGCGAGTGATCTCCGCACCCTCACGCGGGGCCTGCTCCGCACGCGGAGCTCGCGCGAGCTCAACTACTACCTCTGCCGGTTCTTCGGAGCGGAGGCCAGGGAACGAATCGCCGACGCCTGCGCGCATACCTTGCCGGCGCGCACGACCAGTGAACCGGAGCCGGAGAAGCTGCGCGAGCTCCAGGCGCTCGGCTTCACCATGCTCGACGGCCTCTGCTCGCCGGAGCAGGCCGACGCGCTCTACGCGGAGCTCCGGCACGTCCCCTGCCGTGATCCGCACCGACCAGAGCTCGGCGTCTTCACGCGAGACACGGCCCCGGAGGTCACCCACGTGGCGCTGCTCGACGAGGCGGCGCTGCTGCGCTCGGCCGCCGCCCTGCGGCTCTCCCGCGACCCTCGAGTGTTGTCGCTCGTCGAGTCTTTCCTCGGCGCGCGCGCCACGGCGCTCGTCACGGCGTGGTGGAGCTTCGCCAACGGCGCGCCAGCCGAGCACGCTCAGCTCTTTCACCGTGACAAGGACGACTGGCGCTTCGTCAAGCTGTTCGTCTACCTGACCGACGTGGACGAGGACAGCGGGCCGCACGTGTTCGTCCCCGGTTCGCAGCGCCCGCGCAGGCGCGAGTTCGCGTCCCAGCGCCGTTATCGAGACGACGAGGTCGAGAGCGTGTTCGGCGCCGGAGCCGAGCGACACTTCACGGGCGGCCGCGGCACCGCCTTCCTCGAGAACACGTTCGGCCTGCACAAGGGGCTGCCTCCACGCCGCGGCGAGCGGCTCATCTTTCAGGTGACTTACAGTCTGTTTCCGCTGCTCTACGCCCCGGAGCGGCCCCTGGTCGGAGCGACCGAGCTCCCCATCGAGCATGACCCCTACCTCCACCGGCTCTACGTCGACGAAACCCGTTGAGCCGGCCTCACCAGGTCTCCTCGCGCGTATCCAGAGCTGGGTACGGCGCAAGGACGCGTCCTTCTTCTTCTACTTCGGCGGAAGGCTCTCGTCGGGCGTCTTCGACATCTTCACCATCAAGTACGTGGTCGCGTTCCTGTCGCGCGAGCAGTACGGCGAGTGGGGCTTCCTGACGATCGTGAGCGGGGTCTTGATCCCGATCGCCACGCTCTCCTTGCCTCAAGCCATGATGCGCATGTACTTCGACCAAGGGGCGGAAGGTACGGGGCGGCGCGACCTCGTGAGCAGCGTGGGGCTCACCACGCTGGGTGGCATGCTGCTCGTGAGCCTGGGCGGGCTCGCCGCCTGGCTGCTCGGCGCGGCCCAGGGGCTCACCGCCCTCTTCCTGGTGACCGTGGTGAGCGCCCGGATCGCGGTCACCTACTTCAACTACCTCACCGTCACCCGCAACGATTACGGGCTCTTCTTCTTCAATCGCCTCGTAGAGTCGGGCGTCTACCTCGCCGTCGTCGCCGCGGCGGTGCACTTCTCCGGAGCGAGCTCGACCGCGCTCCTCGGCGGCGGAGATCGGCTGACCTGGCTCACGTGGTGCCTCGCGACCACGCTCTGGACGGTCGCGCTGGTGAGCGCGACCTACTACTCGAAGCGCGGCCTCGTGAGCCTCAAGGCGAAGCTCTATGGCGCGGAACAATACCGGGCGCTGCTCGCCTACTCGCTGCCCCTCATCCCCACCTTCTTCCTCGGTTGGGTGCTCTCGGCGAGCGACGTCTGGCTCTTGCGGAAGCTCTCGACGCTCTCGGAGACGGCCGACTACGTCTTCGCAGCGCGTATCGTGACGGTGGTGGGGCTCGTGCAGCAGGCCGCGCTCACCGACTGGCCGCGCTTCTACTACGCGCAGATGAGCAGCAAGAACGAGGACCGCGACGCCAAGATCGCGCGCCGCGTCCAGCTGTTCTTGCTGCTGCACGCGGCGACCATCCTCGTCGTGCGCCTGATAGAGCACTATGCGTACGACCTCCTCGGCGCCGAAGCCTTCACCGCCGGCCTCGAGTACCTGGGCTACCTCCTGCTCGGTAACTTCTTCTTCCTGGCGGGCAACCTCTTCGCCGCCGGGCTGGGTTACGCGAAGCGGACTCGGCTCGTGCTCTTGACGTTCCTGGTGCCCGCGATCCTGAACTTCGTCGTGAACCTCTGGGCCGTGCCGACCTTCGGAGCGCGAGGCGCCGCCCTCACCACGCTCGGCGCCTACGCCGTGTTCGCGCTCGTCGCGCTGCTCCTCGGTCGCCCCTTCTACCGATTCCAGGGGCTCGGCTTCGTGGGCGCCATCACCGTGATCGCCTCGGCGCTGGCGCTCCTCTGAGCCTATTTCGAGCCCGAGCTAGGTCGTCCCGAGCTCTGTTTCGAGCCCGAGCTAGTTCATCCCGAGCTGCTGCAAGAGGTCGCGCGTCTCTTCGGAATCGAGCTGGTACGTGATGTCGCTCGAGTACGTGAAGCCCGGCGCCACGGGCTTGCTGTCGGCGCGCTTCTCGCCGCCCCACCAGGGGAAGCTCGGCTCGATCACGTAGTGCTGGCCGTACTCGACGACGTTGCGCGACTCGTCGGCCGTGATGAGCGTCTCGTGGATCTTCTCGCCGGGGCGGATACCCACGATTTGGCGCTCGACGCCGGGCGCCATCGCTTCGGCCAGGGTCTCGACGCTGCAGGCCGGGAGCTTCGGGATGAAGACCTCCCCGCCCCGCCCTTCCTTCAACGCGAGCAGCACGAGGTCCACCGCGCGATCCATCCCGATCCAGAAGCGGGTCATCTTGGGATCGGTGAGGGTCAGCTTGCCCCTTTGGCGGAGCTCGCGGAAGAGCGGCACCACGCTGCCCTTGCTGCCCACGACGTTGCCGTAGCGCACGAGATCGAAGCGCGTCTTCTTGGCGCCGTAGGAGTTCGCCGCGACGAGCAGCTTCTCCATACAGAGCTTGGTCGCGCCGTAGAGGTTGACCGGGCTCACCGCCTTGTCGGTGCTGAGCGCGACCAGGCGCGAGACGTTGCGCTCGAGCGCGGCGTCGATCAGGTTGGCCGCGCCGTCGATGTTGGTGCGGATCGCCTCGATCGGGTTGTACTCGGCGATGGGCACGTGCTTCATCGCGGCCGCGTGCACCACGATGTCCACGCCCGTGAGCGCGCGCATCAGTCGATCCCGATCGCGGATGTCGCCCACGAAGAAGCGCAGGCGCTTGTCCGAGAGCGACGACTGCATCGCGTAGTGCTTCTGCTCGTCGCGCGAGAAGACGATGACCTTGCCCGGGTTACAGGTCTCGAGCACGTGGCGAACGAACGCCTGCCCGAAGGACCCCGTACCGCCCGTGACGAGCAGGACGGCGCCCTTGAGATCGGGTGTTTCGCTGATCAGAGGCTCGAACCGAAACTTGGACTTTGTCATCTTCAACCGTCGGACTGACTAGCCTTCACCTTCGCGCTTGGCCTGGGCCGAGCGCAGCCGCTCGCCGATCACGCGGCGTAGGGCGGCGAGGTCATAGCGCGCCGGACGGACGTCGTCACTCAAAGCGGCCACGTCCTCTACGATCCTGTCGACGATTTCGCGGGGCTTGTCGGGGACTTTCAGCTCCCCGCCGAGCTTTTTCAACACTTCGCTCTCACTGTCCGTCACCACCCCGTCCAGGCGCGCGATCCAGGCCGCGACGCCGTAGACGAACAAGCGGTCCTCCTTGGAGAGCGCCTTCCTGTCCACGACTCCGATGTCGATCGGGTTCTTGGTCGCTTCCTCAATTTCGGCGATCTCGTCGAGCTCGAGCCCTTCCTCGAGCGCGGTGCGAACGATGGCGTCCGCTTCCTCTTGATCGAGCTTGCCATCTGCCCAACCCACGGCAGCCAGTGCAACGAACACATCGCGACCGAGACGCGCCTTCTGCTCCGTCATCTTTTGGACCTCCGGGTAGACGAACCCCCGTTCTACCATGGTCTTACGGCCTTCGAGCCCGGTCGGAACCGCTCCCGCGGCACTTTGGCCTGCTAGGCTCGTGCCTCGGGCCCACGATCATGAAAAAGGTTCGGGTTTTGTATTTTGCCGCGCTCCGCGACCTCACCGGCCGCGAAGCAGACTGGCTCGACCTCCCGCCGGAAGCGGAGACCGTGGGCTCCGCGCTCGACCACCTCCAGCGGGTGCGCCCCGAGCTCCGCGGTCGCCTCGGCAGTGTCCGAGCGGCCCTGAACGAGACCTTCGCCTCGCTGACCGACCCCATCGCCGACGCCGACACCTTGGCGCTGATCCCCCCGGTCTCGGGGGGCTGAGATCGTCACCGACCGGCCCGGCGAGCGGTGGTAAGCTCCCGCGCGGAGTGGTCGCTCAGGTCTTCCGAATCGGTGTCGACGAGAACGGGCTCGGGTCACGGATCGGCCCGCTCGTGGTGACAGGGGTGCTCGCGCGAGTCGACGAGCGCGGCGAGGTCGCGCTCCGGCGCAAGCTGCCGAAGAGCATGCGAGAATCGCTCGACGACTCGAAGCGCCTCGTCTCACACAAGGACTTCACTCTCGGTGAAGCGTGGGCGCGAGTGCTCGCGGGTCGCGAGGCGGCGTCTCCGAGCGAGCTCTTCGCGCGGCTCTCGCTCGAGGGCCCCGACACGCTTCGCAGGCCGTGTCCGGGTCACGTCGCGCACCAGTGTTGGAACGTGGATCGGGAAACCTTCGAGGCCGAGGACGCGCTCCTCGCTCGCGTGCAGAAGCACCGCACCGCGCTCGAGAAGCGCGGCATCGAGATCCTCGAGGTCCGCACCAGCCTCGTCTGCACCGAGCGGCTGAACCACGCGAAAGAGCGGGGCGGCAACCGCTTCATCTCCGACCTTCACGCCATGGAGGCGCTGGTGCTCGAGCTCCGCAAGCACGCGAACGCCGAGATCGGCGCCGTCTGCGGCAAGGTGGGAGGCATCGGACAATACGGCAAATTCTTCGGCCCGCTCGCGGGCTGGCTGCACGTCGCCCTCGAGGAAGGCCAGGCGAAGAGCACCTATCGCTTCCCTAGCCTGGGTGAGATCAGCTTCGTCCGCGACGCCGACTCCAAGAACCCCTTGGTGATGCTCGCCTCGCTCGTGGGAAAGTACGTGCGCGAGCTCTTCATGGGGAGAATCGCGCGTTACTACGACGCGATCGAGGAGGACGGCTCGCGGCCGAGCGGCTATCACGACCCCGTGACCGCAGCCTTCGTCGAGAGCACGGCCCTCGTCCGCAAGAAGAAGAAGATCCCGGTGCGCTGCTTCGAGCGCGCCCGTGACGCCCAAGCCCCCGGCACGACCGAAGCCCGCGAGCTCGCAGCCCAGCCGTGAGCGCTACCGACCGGAGCTCGGCCCGCATCCTGAACGGTCCGCTCGGCCTCGAGGTCGCGCGCTTCGGCACGCCGCTCGCGGTCGGCATGGGCCTCCAGACCGCGTTCAACCTGGTCGACATGTACCTCATCGGCCAGCTGCCGGAGGACTTGCGCGGACCGGCGCTCGGCGCGATCGGCATCTGCGATCAGCTCGCCGCGCTCGGCACCATCATCAGCTACGGCCTCAGCGTCGCCACCAGCGCCATGATCTCGCGCCGGCAGGGTCAGGGCGACCAGGAAGGCGTGCGCCGCATCGCTTGGCAGTCGCTCCTCGTGGTGCTCCTGCTCTCGCTCGTCTTCGGCCTCGGGGGTGGGCTCGGCGCGGGGCCGCTCATGCACGAAGTGGTGGGCGCCAAGGGTCAGGTCGCGGAGCTCGGCACCGAGTACCTCGCCGTCTTGATGGGGGGCAGCTTCACGATCTTCCTCGTCTTGCACTTGACCACGCTGATGCGTGCGCTCGGGAGCGCGAAGACACCCGTCGCGTGGCTGATCGTCGCGAACGTCCTCAATTTGATTCTGGCGGTGCTGTTGATCTTCGGCCCCGGCCCCGCGCCCGCGCCGTTCGAGTGGGGTCCTCCGCTGGCGCGCGCCCTCGGCCTGCCGCGCCTCGAGCTCCTGGGAGCGGCCTGGGCGACGTTGCTCGCGCGCCTGGTGGTGCTCTTCCCGCTCGTCTACCTGTGCATCAAGCGCTTCGGCCTCTTCCGCGAAGACGCTCGCTCGCGCCCGGACGGCGACGTCATCCGCTCCATCTGGCGGCTCGGCTGGCCCTCGAGCACGCAGCTCGTCCTCCGCATCGCCGCGATGCTGGTCACCCACTCGCTCGTGGCGCGCGCCTTCACCACCGAGCAGGACCAGACCGCGAGCACCGCGCTCGGCATCGTCTTCCGCCTCGAGACCATGGCGCTCTTCGTCGGCCTCGGCTGGGGCAGCGCGGCGCAAACCTTCGTCGGGCAAAACCTCGGCGCCGAGAACCGGGGACGAGCCAAGCTCTCCGGCTACTACGCGGCCCTCTTCAACGCGTTGATGATGCTCTTCATCGCGCTCGCGTACAGGAGCTTCGGCCAAGACCTGGTGGCGGTCTTCGACGCCGACCCGCGCGTCATCGACATCGCGCTCGGCTACTTCCACTGGGTCGGCTTCTCCTACATCGGCCTCGGCGTCGGCATCGTCCTCGGCGCCGCGATCCAGGGCGCCGGCGCGACCCTGCAAGCGCTCCTGCTCGACGCCGCGGTGGTCGTTCTGTTCCAGATCCCCGCGAGCCTCGTGATCGGCTTCGCGGAGGGCGTCACGTACGAGCATATTTGGCTCGTCGTCGCGAGCACGTACGTCGCCTTCGGCCTGCTCTACGCCGTGAGCTACCAGCGTGGCCGCTTCCTGAACGCACGCGCGGCGTGACCCGGAAAACACGCGCGTCCCGGCCCGGGCCGCAGGGTGTTATGATCCCCGGCCCATGTCGGAACACTACGACCTGTGCGTGATTGGAGCGGGCCCGGCGGGCGAGAAGGGCGCGGCGCAGGCGGCCTACTTCGGCAAGCGCGTGCTCGTGATCGAGGGTGAGCGGGCGCCCGGCGGCGCGGCGGTCCACACCGGCACGCTGCCGAGCAAGACCCTGCGCGAATCCGCGCTCTACCTCTCGGGTTATCGCGCGCGCGATCTGTACGGCATCGCGGTCGAGCTCGACCCCCGGGCCACGCTGCAGCGCCTGATGTCGCGCAAGAACGCCATCGCCGACGCCGAGTCCCACACCATCAGCTACAACTTCGAGCGGCACCGCATCAACTACCTGCGCGGCCGGGGGCGCCTCGTCGACGAGCACACCGTGAGCGTCGCCACGCCCGACGGCGAGCGGCGAGCCACCGCCGACTACATCCTCATCGCCACCGGCTCCAAGCCCCATCGCCCGGCGGACATGGATTTCTCGGACCCCTTCATCCACGACAGCGACGAGATCCTCACGATCGAGCAGATGCCGACCTCCATGACCATCCTCGGGGGTGGTGTGATCGGCTGCGAGTACGCGTGCATGTTCGCGGCGCTCGGCGTCGAGATCAATCTCGTCGACGCGCGCCCGGAGATCTTGCCCTTCCTCGATCAGGAGATCGTCCAGCGCCTCAAGGCGGCCATGCTGCGCCTCGGCGTAAAGCTCATCCAGGGGCAGCGCTGGAAAGGCGCTCGCCGCGAGGGCGACGGCGTCGTCACCACCCTGGCCGACGGCGCCGTCGTGCAATCGCAGCAGCTCCTCTTCGCGGCGGGCCGCGTGGGCAGCACCGCCGATCTCGGGCTCGAGAACGTCGGGCTCGCCCCCGATTCACGCGGCTACCTGCAGGTCGATCGGCAATTTTGCACTCAAAAGCCGCACATCCTGGCCGCCGGAGACGTCATCGGCTTCCCCGCGCTCGCCTCCGTCTCCATGGAGCAGGGCCGCGTCGCCGTGTGCCACGCCTTCGGCTTCGGTTACAAGCAGAGCGTCGCCTCGAGCATGCCGTACGGCATCTACACCATCCCCGAGGTCAGCTCCTTCGGCGAGACCGAGGAGACCTGCAAAGAGAAGAAGCTCGACTACGTGACGGGCCGCGCCCTCTTCGCCGACAACCCGCGCGGCAAGATCACGGG
>JAEZYO010000526.1 GCA_023419055.1 Pseudomonadota bacterium
TCCCTACGCCACGCGGCGAGACGCCGTGGCGCGCTTCAAGGAGCTCCTGGTCCGCGACCGCGACCGACTCGCGAAGACGCTGTCCGAGGAGATGGGCAAGCCGTTGAAACAGGCACAGAACGAGCTCGACGCGACCCCGGCCCGCATCGACTTCTTCTTGGCGCACGCCGAGCAGGTCCTTTCGGACGAGGTGGTCGCGGAGGGGGGAACCGAGGAGCGCATCCGCTGGGAGCCGCTCGGGGTCGTCGCGAACATTTCGGCCTGGAACTACCCGTACTTCGTGGGGACGAACGTGTTCGTGCCCGCGCTCCTGACGGGGAACACGGTTCTCTATAAACCGAGTGAATTCGTGCCCTTGACGGGGCAGGCCATCGGTGAGCTCTGGCGCGAAGCCGGGCTGCCGGGCGACGTGTTCCAGGTCGTGCAGGGCGGAGGAGCGATCGGCGCGGAGCTCTCGAAGGCTGCGATCGACGCGGTGTTTTTCACGGGCTCGTACGCGACGGGGCGGCGCATCGCCGAGGCCGTGGCGGGGCGGCTGATCAAGGTCCAGCTCGAGCTCGGAGGCAAAGATCCCGCCTACGTCCTCGACGACGCTGACCCTGCGGCGGCTGCCGAATCGCTCGCAGACGGCGCCTTCTACAACACCGGGCAGAGCTGCTGCGCCGTCGAACGGGTCTACGTGCACGAGCGCATCGCCGCGCCGTTCATCGAGAAGTTCGTCGAGACGGTCCGCTCTTTCAAATCCGGGCCGCCGCTCGAGGATGGCACGTACATCGGTCCGCTGGCGCGCGAGGCGCAGCTCGCGGTGCTCGAAGAGCAGGTGAGGGACGCCGTGGAGAAGGGGGCGAAGGTCGTGATCGGCGGCAAGCGCGCGGCCGGAAAGGGCCACTACTTCGAGCCCACCGTGCTCACCGGCGTCGACAACACCATGAAGGTGATGCGAGACGAGAGCTTCGGCCCCATCATCGGGATTCAGGTCGTGAAGAGCGACGAAGAGGCGCTCGCCGCGATGAACGACACCGAGTACGGCCTGACCGCCGGCGTCTACGGAAAGAGCCGGGAGCGCGCCGAAGCGATCCTGCGCGGGGTGCAGAGCGGCACCGCGTACTTCAACTGCTGCGACCGGGTGAGCCCGCGGCTCCCCTGGACCGGGCGCCGCCACTCGGGCATCGGCTCGACTCTATCGACGCACGGCATCCGAGCCTTCGTTCAACCGAAGGCCTGGCACCTCAGGGCGAGCTGAAGGGAGCCGGGGACTCAGATCCCCATCGCGCGCTTGAAGCGCTTGGCGTCGGCGAACATGTCGACGTTCGGGAAGACGTAGGTGGCGTCCTGTGTGGCGCCACCTTGGGCCACTTCGGCCAGCCGCTCGATAGCGGGGTCCTCATAGCGTGACTTGTGGCCGGCCGGTCCGGGCAACCGGTAGTACGCGACCTTGCGTTTGGAGAGTCCCGTCTGAAGCGGATCCCGCGAGGCCAGCGTGTCCGTCTCCTCGGCGAGATCGTCGCAGTCGTCCGGCTTCCAGGCTGGACCGGCCTCGAACACGATCGTCTCGAACTTCGAGCGCACGTCTTTCAAAAAGTCCCGCAGGGCCGCGCGATTGGCGCGGGAATGCGGGAAATCCGGGGGCGCCGCGAACACCGCCGTCTTGGCGTCGAGCTCAACGGCCACTTCACCCAGAGTTTTCAGAGCTGTCTCGACGACCTTACCGCTACGGAAGCCTTCTTGCGCTATCTCGCGGGGACCGAGCAGCGCAAACTCGAAGCCCTGGGGAGCCTCACGCCGCCAGCGCCTCACCGTCCCCTGGCCAGGGACAGCCAGGTGAGTCTCCTGCACTTCGACGAACAGGTACTCTTTGAAATAGCGGGTCGCGGGGACAGCGAAACCAGCGCAGCCAACGACCATCATGACGGCGCCAACGGTAACACACTGTGTGCGACTGCGCCGGCCATCATCCGAAAAATGGCGAGGAGAACCCCGCAGCCTTCCAGCCTCAGAAGGAGACGACGGGCCCTCCGCCATCAACCCGGTAGTTGACGGCCCGAAGGCCGGTGGGTGCGGGGAAGCCTTTGGTGGCCGGTTGGCTGGTCCGAGTCCGCTCGTCGAGAGATCCCGCCTGGTCGGGAGGAGGGGGGACAATCCTCCCGGACGCCGCCACCCAGCGCGCCCGCAGCACCCGTTCCACCCGGAGGGAGCGTGGTCCGAGCTCGCGCCCCGCCTGCGTCGTCTCGCCATCGAATCAGTTCTTCCAACATGGGCAGGAGCGATGCGTGGTTTCGCGACGGCGCGAGACGCGGCCCCGGCGAAACAGAAACGAAAGAAGTCGAGCGCGATCGGCAGGCCGCTGTTCGTCCATGTCGGCGCAGGCCATTTCGAATGGCGCTGCGCTGCCTCATCGAGCGATGCGAGATGCTGCGGAGCTCATCACCCATCGAGCATGAGTGAGCGACCCATCGCCAGACGCTTAAGGACCGGCCGTCCGCCACGTTCGGCGTTTTGGCGAGGCTTTCGCGAGCACCGGAGCGGAGCGTACAAAAGTACGTGAGCACCGGAGCACAGCGAAACCAAAGCCAAAACCCGAAATCGGCGGACGTGGTCGACGCTTAAGATACCGGGGATGGTGAGCGACCTCTTCCTCAGTGCTTCGTTGCTGAGTCCTTCAGTGCCTCGTTACTGAGCACTTCTGCCCTGGCGGTTGTGTCGACCCGAACCTCTGCCCCTGCTCGATTCCCGGTAACCCGGCTTGCGGTTGCGAAGAGGTCGCATTGTGCTCGGATCCCGGAGTTACGGGTGATCGCAACCCGACGGACCCGAGCGTCTACACGCTCGAGCAGAAGCCCACCCCGGCCGAGATCGGAAGCAAGCAGCAGCCGGCGCCGATCTCGACGTACTCGGATCCGGTAAACGAGCCGGGCTGCCTGGCGCCG
>JAEZYO010000563.1 GCA_023419055.1 Pseudomonadota bacterium
ACCGGTGGCAGATCGCTTACGAGCGCGACGGCACCATCTTGTTCGCGCCGGCCGGGTGGTACGACGAGAACGGGAGAAAGCTCGACGACCCGGAGATCCTCGAAGCCGCCGGGACGCCACCCAACGAAGTCACTCCGGAGGAGCTGCAATCGGGCCAGTAGACGCGGCAAATCGCCTCGTCGGGGCGCTGGTGTGAAGTCGGCGACGAGCGCTCGTGATAGAGGTCGTCGGTTTCGAGCGTCCCGATGTTCGTCGCAAGCTCCTTTTCAATCCTCGAGCCCGAAGGCGATGGGCTGATCGGTAACTGGTCACCCGGGATAGGCGATCCTTCCCTCATGGGTTGGGTCACGGTCGCGCTCTACTTCTATGCCGCGTATCGCTGCTACCGGCTGGCGCGGGGCAAGGCGGCGAAGCTCGTGAAACAGGAGTCCAAGGTCTACTGGCTCTTCACGGCCGCGCTCCTCGCGCTCGGGATCAACAAGCAGCTCGATTTGCAGACGGCGCTGACCGAGATGGGGCGCATCGTCGCGCACGCGCAGGGCTGGTACGAGCACCGTCAGGTCGTGCAGGCCGAGTTCATCGGCCTCGTCGGCATCGTGGGGCTCGTGAGCGTCATCGCGCTCGTTTGGATCGCGCGCCGGATGCCGAAGGCGACCCGCCTGGCGGTCGCTGGAGGTGTCGCGCTGGTGGCTTTCGTCGCGATCCGAGCGGCGTCGTTTCACCACTTCGACCGCTTCATCGGGAGAATCTTCTTCGGGCTGCGCGCGAACTGGATCCTCGAGATCGGGAGCATCGCAATCATCCTGGTCGCGGCGCACCTCAGGAGCCGCTCGCCCGGTCGAGCCGGCGCCAGGCGCTGAGCTCAGGGCGTCGCGCTGGAGGCGGGCTTCACGGAAGCGGCGTCGATGGCGGGTGCGCTGGCGGGCGAGGTCGGCCCGGGCTGTTTGCGACGTTCGGCGCCTTCCGCGCTCGGGACGGCCGGGTAGTCGTAGCTCGTCACCTTCGTGGACGGCGCAGAACCTTCGGCCTTCCAGCGAAACGCGCGCGGGATCATCGGGCGCGCGAGCACGTAGAGCGTGGTCGCCTCGTAGGCGTCCATGGGGGGCGTCGCGCTCCCGGCGCGATGCAGGAAGGACGGGTGACGCGACCCGCGATCGAGCTCGACGACTCGCTCCGCGCCTGCTCGAACCAGCGCGCTCGCGAGCGGATCGCTGCTGTCGTGGCGAGCCAGGGCGACAATCACCCTTCCCGTAGGAGTGACGCCGAGCGCCGCGCGCAGGCGGAGGTCGCCGCGCTCACGCGCGCGATCGGTGATTTTGGCGCCTTCGGCGAGCAGCGGCAGCTGGGCCGCCTGCTCACCCTCGGCGAGCTCGGGCAGGGTGCCCGGAGCGACGATCCGGAGCGCTCCGTCCGCGCCGAGCACCAAGGTCGCGTAGGCGCTGCGGAACGGGAGCTCGGCGCTCTTCCCGAGCCGGAGGCCGTAGCGGGTCGCGTCGGTCGTGTGCCCGAGGCCGATGGCGGCGAGCACGCGATCGGTCGCGTCCGTGAGAGCTTGCTCGCGCGCCTGCGCGGGCACGCCGGGCTCGAGCGCGGACGGCTTCAGCCGAAACTGCGCGTGCCCCGGCTCGAAGCTGACGAGCTGGACCGAGAGCTGACCGAGCGAGAGCTCACCCGCGTAGATGCCGGGCAGCCACGCCGGCGGGGGCTGCGAGCCGCCGTCGGGCTTCCACAAGATGCCCGAGCCGTCGCGGGGCGTCGCGTCCCGAACCATCACGTAGAAGAAGTCTTTCGGTGACCAGCGCACGTAGCGATCGGGCGACATCTTCATGCCATCCGACGCGAGCTTCAGCTGGTACTTCCCCTCCCGCGGGTTCACCACGTCCGTGAACATGAACCCGCAGTGTCCGGGGTTCATGTCGAGGTGAATCGCGTACGAGCAACCCGCTTGGCGTAGCGCCTTGCCGAGCGTGGGCCCGTCGATCTCTTCCGACCACGCGTAGTAGAGGTGTCCGGCCGAAGTCACGCACAGCGCGGTGCGCTGAGTCATCACGGACGCGCCGTCGAGCTGCCAGCCCCAGATGTTGCGGCCCGTCGGGTTCGCGACGCCGTCCTCGACGAGCGGATCCAGGTTCTGCCGAAACGAGGTGATGTTCGCCGGGATGTCGTCGTTCTGCGGCCAGCTGCCGAGCCCGACCGTTCCCGAATCGGTCACCACCACGCTCGCGCCGCCGGGGACCGGAGGCAGGAGCACGCGGCGATCGATCATCATGCCGTAGTTCCCGTGCGTCGTCTTGAAGGCGCCGTTGAAGGTCGCGACCACGCGCTCGTACACGGCTGGATCTTGCGACAAGCGTCCTTCGCCGGGCGGCCCGGTGGTGGGCTTCGGGTCCTCGTAGCCCGCCTGCATGCCGAGCTCGAGCTGACGCATGTCCATCGCGATCAGCATCACCTCGGAGTACGGGCGCTCCGGATCGGGGCGGATCACCGTGCGGTAGAAGTAGGGAATCGGCTTCTTGCCGCCCTCGGTGAGGCCGCGCATCGGCTTCAGGAACGGGTACGTCACCGGCTCCCAGGCGCCTTCGCCGGTCTTCGGCTGCTTCCAGATGCTCGGCACGCGGGGAGGTGGCCAGGAATCGGCCAGCGCTTCGACCTTGCGCGCGTCCAGCACCTGCGCGACGGCGGCTTGCGGCCGGGTCTCGAGCGCGTGCTCGGTCGGCGACGAGAGCAGCGCGTACGTCGTCTTCTTCACGCTGTCCTTCGCGCCGAAGACCACGTTCTCGAGCCACGCGATGGGGCCAGGGCCGATCTCCGCTCGCACGGTGTCCACGATCCAGAAGACGAACGGCTTGCTCCCGTGAATCTGCGGTACGGCGCGCGCCGCGTAGGCCTCTCCGCCCTCCGCGCTCCGCACCACGCGGCGCTCGAGATCGTAGAGGAGCTCGCGGCCGCGCTCACCGAAGTCGACCTGGAGACGCGGCGGCTCGAGCTCGATGGTCGCCTTCTGCGCAGGCACGTCGAGCACGATGTCCGTGCGACCGATCCCGGCGAAGCTGCCCGTCTCCTGGAACGAGCTCAGGCCGAGCAAGACGCGATCGAGCAACGAGGCGGGGCGATCACTCGCGCGGATCCCCGGAAGGTCGAGCACGCTGATGGCCTGGATGCGCCCGAACGCGAGCGTCGCGAACAGTGCCTTGTCGCCTCGCGTCTCGAGCGCGGTGTCGTCGCCGTACGGGGTCTCGGTCAGGTTGCGAACCCGCTCGACCGAAACCGGCTTGCCGTCCAGGGTCACCCGGACGTACGCGCGATAGAGGTCGCGAGGTTCTCCGGGCTTGGGTGAAGCCAGGAACAAGACTGGCCGGCCCCTGAAGGTCTCTGCCAGAAAACCGGGGCTCGGCTCCCACGCCAAGTCACCGGTCTTGACCGTCCCGCCGACCGCATCGGCGAGGAGCTCCGAGAGCCCCTCCACCGTCGGCTCGGGTGGCTTTTCGCCGTAGGCGCGGACCAGGCAAGCGGCGAGGGCCGCTGTCAGGACCAGAGCACGGCGCGAATTGAGAAAACGGCGGGGCATCCCTCGGGAGCCCCGGATGTACCTAGGGTAGGGGGTTGGCGCAAGAATGCTTCGGCCGAGAAGCCTTGTGGATCGCTCGGCTGGCTGATAACGGGCCCGAAGTGGCTCTCAGCAACCTGGGTATTCGGCTGCTCACCGCGGCCGTGGTCGTCCCCCCGCTGCTCCTTCTGATGTTCTGGGGCCCGGCCTGGGGCTTCTACGTGCTCGTCGCGGTCGCCGTCGTCGTGGCGTCTCACGAGATGTTTCGTATGACGCACCCCGGCGACGCGGTGGCACAACTCATAGGCGTCGCGCTGTCGCTAAGCGTTTCGCTCGCGCTGTACTTCGCAGGCACCGATCGACGCGTGCTCCTCACGGTGCTGCTGGTCGTGCCCATCGTCGGTGTGCTCGTTCCGCTCTTCCGACTGGGAAAGATCGAGACCGCGGCGCTCCGGATCATGGCCAACGTCGCGACACCTTTCTATGTGGGTGCGACGCTCACGATGCTCGCCTTCTTGCGCCGCGATCTGGGCGACGACGGCGCACGCTGGGTG
>JAEZYO010000581.1 GCA_023419055.1 Pseudomonadota bacterium
GCGTGATCCCGTGAGAGGGTGAGACCGGTTCCAGGGCCTCCGGAGCGCCCAGCCGATTGCAGCACCCGCGACGCTGAGCCTGGCATCCTGGTCGATACTTTCACGTATGACGGCAACGACCCGAAGAGCGAGCCACTGGACGCTCCGGGGCTGCCTCCCGAACGGCACCTGCGGACTGCTCGACGACCGCTATTACCACCCCGAAAGGAGCCTCGGCTGCATCCGTCGGCAGCCCTGGGTGCAAGCGGACGGCTGGGGCGCAGGTCACCGCGAACCCGTCACCTGTACCCCGTGACGTTGCTTCGCATCCCGAGAACGGCACCAAAACGCCTGAACGCGCTTGCCGCTCGAAGAGGTGCGTGAGAAAAGGGTGACTATGGTGACGCGGGTTCTCGGGGTAATACTAGCAACGACACTCACTCTCTCCTCCACGGCCAGCGCCGAAGAGCCGGCGCCGGTCGGCTCGGCAGCGGCGACGGCAGCAACCGGCGATGGCAGCGGCGAGCAACAGCCGGAGGCTCCCGCCCAGCCTGGGCTCCCCTGGCAGGAGGGGCCGGCCAAGCTCGATCTCGGTCACGGCGCCAGCATCGACCTGCCGGAGAACTTCGGGTACCTCGCGCAGCCCGAGGCCGGGAAGCTCATGGAGAAGATGGGCAACCTCTACAACGACGATCTGATCGGGCTGATCGCGCCCAAGGCCGAAGACGCCGAGTACTTCGTCACCCTGAGGTATGAAGAGTCCGGCTACGTCAAGGACGACGAGGAGCTCGACGCGGAGGAGATCCTCGAGGCCATGCGGGAGGGCGAAGAAGAGTACAACGCCGAGCGCAAGAAGCTCGGCTTCCCCCCGATCCACGCGGCAGGCTGGGGCGAGAAGCCGCACTACGATCGCGCGCGCCATCACCTGGTCTGGGGGCTCACCGTCGAGAGCCCGGACGGCGCTTCGGTCAACTACGCCACGAGGGTCCTCGGGCGAAATGGCTACGTGTCGCTGAACCTCGTGACGGATCCGAAGGATCTCGCCAAGGACAAACCCGCGGCGGCGCTGTTGCTCTCCAAGACCTCGTTCAACCCGGGAAAGCGCTACGAAGACTTCGATTCCTCGACCGACAAAGTCGCCGAGTACGGCTTGACTGGGCTCGTGCTCGGCGGCGCTGGCCTCGGCCTCGCCAAGGCGGCGAAGCTAGGCGTGCTCGCCAAGTTCAGCAAGGTGATCATCGCGGCGCTGATCGCCGGGAAGAAGTTCGTCGTCATCGCGCTCATCGCGATCGGCGCGTTCCTCAAGCGGCTCTTCGATCGACGCAAGAATGCAGCCGACGCCGCCTGAAGAGGGCCAACCGTCACACGCCGCGCCGGCCGAAGCGCAAGCCGCGGCCTCCGGGGCCGGCGGTCTGCTACGCGGCGGCCTGATCACGATCGCCCTCGCGGCGCTCGCCAAGGGCAAGGTGCTGCTGGTCGCCGTCAAGGCGCTCCCGTTCGGGAAGCTCCTGCTCACCGCCGGCAGCATGGGGGCTTCGGTATTCGCCTATTCGCTCAACGGAGGGCTGGCGTTCGCGTTCGGGCTAGTGCTGATGATCCTGATCCACGAGCTCGGTCACGGCGCGGCCATGCGCCAGGCGGGAGTCGCCGCCGGGTGGCCCGTGTTCATCCCCTTCTTGGGGGCGATGATCGCGATGAAGGGTCAGCCGCAGCATCCGCGCGTCGAGGCAAGCATCGCCTACGCCGGGCCGCTCGCGGGCACCGCCGCCGCGCTCGCCGCCGCGGGCCTCGGCCTCTGGCTCAAGAGCCCATTTTTCCTGGCGCTCTCGTACACGGGCTTCTTCCTGAACCTGTTCAACCTGGTGCCGTTCGGGTTCTTGGACGGCGGGCGCATCGCACGAGTCCTGTCGCGCAAAGCCTGGATCGTGGGGGCCTTGCTCCTGGCGGGGCTGTTCTGGTTCAGCCCCTCCCCGCAGCTCTTGCTCATCGCCGCCATGAGCGCGATGCACGCGTTCCGCCGTGACGACTCGGACCTCGAGCAAATCACGACCGAGGACCGCCGCACCTGGGGCCTCCGCTACTTCGGGCTGTGCGCCTTCTTGTCAGCGTGCGTGCTCTTCAGTCATCAGCTGACGAAGACGCACGGTTGGTGACGAAGCCGAGCCCATCGCGGCGGCCCCGGTGACCCGCGGTCATTCCGTGGGAGACCGCGCAGGCGTCAGGCGATCTGCGTTCGCACCTCGGTGCGCGACTGGAAGATGCTGAAGAACTTGTCGGCGACCGCGGAAGCTTCGATGGTCGCGTTGCCCGAGTCCCACGCGGTCCCTTTGATGGCTCCCAGCACCATCACCTCACCGACGTAGATGCCTTCGGGCTTGAGCTTTGCCGCTAGGAGACCCGCGAGCTTGTGTTTCGCGGCGTTGGCGATCGAGATGCCCATGTAGTTGGCCTGCACCGAGAAGGCCTCGGTGTTGGCGTCGATCAACCCGAAGCCGCCGTTCGTGATCAAGACAGCCGCCTCGTTCGGGTGCTGCTTCATGTCGGGCAGCGCTTCTTGAACCGCGCCTACCAGGGAGCCGACCGCTACGTCGAAGACGCGATGGAGCGCCGCGGCGTCGGCCGTGAGCAGGTCGCCCGCCTCGCTCGTGTAAGCGTTCCAGTGAATCACGGCGACCGGTCCGAGCTTCGCTTTCACCGCTCCGACCAGAGCGCGCGTCGCTGCGGGATCGGAGAGGTCGCAAGGAAAGGCCGCCGCCTTCACGCCCTTCGCCTCGAGCTCCTTCACGCCCGCGGCGAGCCGCTCGGCGTTGCGCGCCACGAGCGCCACTGAATACCCAGCGGCACCGAATTTGGCCGCGACCGCGTTCGAGATGCCAGGACCGTATCCGCCAACGATAATCGTTTTAGCCATGCGCTGGCGGTAACCCGCCGACGAGAGCCTGTCGAGGTGCGCAAACCAGGTTCGGACGCTCGAACAGAGGGTCTGGATTTTCGCGCAGGGCAAAAACCTAGCGCCGACTGAAGAAAGCGTCGTGCATGCGCGCGGGGCCGCCTGTTCGCGTTCTGTCGCTCGTCGTCGTCATGTCGTCGTTATGGAAGCGTCCTTGGATGAAGGGCCGCCGTGGGTTGCCGGCCCGTGGTCAACCTTGGATGGGCGGCGGGCGTCGAGCTGCCCGCGCTGGCTCGCTCTGGCTCAGCGGCAGGGCGCCGTCGCCAGGGGCCATCAGGACTCTTGCTATGCAGTGCGGCCAAGTTCAGCCTAAAAGCCTCTGTTTCGAGCCTGGCGCACGGCTTGCACCGATGCGCCACCCTAAGGAGTTCTTCAAGGAGAATGGTCGTGCGCAAGGTCAAGGTCGTGCTTTCGGGTTGGTCACTGGGGATGCTGCTGGCGGCGCCTGCGTTCGCGGACATCCCGCCGCCGGACGCCTGCATGCAGGCCGAGGAGGGCAAGGCTTGCGACAACGCGGGCGAAGCGGCCGACAAACCGGGCCTCTGCAAGAAGGACTCTTGCACGAAGCAAACCCCGAGCGGCTCGATGACGTACGAGTGTTACGTCTGTCAGGAGACGACGGGCGCTGGTGGTAGCACCACCGGCAATGGCGGGACCAACGCCGAGACGTCCACGAAGGATGACGAGGAAGGCGGCTGCAGCCTGTCGCCCGGTCCGGCGCGTGGTCTCGCTGCCGTGTTCGCGCCCGTGGCAGCGCTCGCGCTGGCAGCGGCCCGCCGCCGGCGCTCGCGTCGCTGAGTCACGGCATGCCGGCGGCCACGTTCACCGAGAGCTTGCTGTCGCCCCTCGACCGCGCGCGCACCTTCTTGTTCGTGCGCGCTGCGCGAGTGGCCCTGCTGAGGCCAGTGCTGCTCCAGAAGCGGGTGCGCGTGCCGGCGCTCCTGCTGCTGCACGCAAGCGCGGCCCTGGTGCTGTCCGTACTCTCGCCGACTCTGCTGTTGATCGCCGGTCCGTTGCTCCTCGGCGTTCCGCACGTGCTCGCGGATCTGCGCTACCTGGCGCTCGGGCGCGCTCTCTCGCCCACCCTGCGCCAGCTGCTGCTCGCGGGCTGCGCGGCGCTGTTCGCGGCGCGCCTGCTCGAGGTCTCGGGAGCGGGCTCGATGGCGCGCGTCGAGCTCGGCTTCGCGGCGCTCGTCACGCTGGGCGTGATCGCTCTCGGTGCTCCGAGGCTCGCGAGCGGCCGCGTGCTGGTCGCGGTCGGGATGACGCTGGCCCTGGCCGGCGCGGCGCTGATTTGGCCCCGCGGCGCGCGTCTGGTCCTGGGCCATGGGCACAACCTGGTGGCGCTCGCGCTCTGGGCGTTCATGTTCCGTCCCGCGCGCCGACGCGCGCTCGGCGTGGCGGTCGGCGTGCTGGGCGCCGTCGTGCTGCTCTTGACGACGCCCCTCGCGTGGTGGGGCTTCGTTCACGGGCTGCCGGCGGCGTTCGGTCTGCATGCCTTTGCGGCGGCTGACACGCTCGCGCCCGGCGTAGAAGACGCGACGCTCGCGCTGGGCGTGGTCTCGAGCTTCGCGTTTCTGCAGTCCGTCCACTATGCCGTGTGGCTTCACGCCATCCCGCAGGAAGCGACACGCGGCGAGGGCACCCTCACCTTTCGCATGAGCTACCGCGCCCTGGTTTCCGAGCTCGGGTGGCCCATCTTGGCGCTGGCCATGCTGTTGATTCTGGCAGTACCAGTGGCTGGCCTCGTGTCGCCGCTCCGCGCACAGACGACGTACCTGTCGCTGTCGGCCTTTCATGCGTTCTTGGAGCTGTGGGCGCTTTCGCTACTTTGGGTGCGCGCCGGCGGCGCGCGAAGAGAGAGCGATAGCGCCGGCGCATGCTGTTGATCGTCCATTGGTTTCGAGCGTTCGCCTGGACGCTGCTGATCGAGCAAGTCGTCGCGGGCCTGATGCTCCGGCAGGCGGTGCCCAGCTGGAGCCGGCGCTGCAGCATCGTCGCCGTGGCCAACTTGGCCTCGCATCCAGCGGTCTGGCTGATCTTCCCTGAGCTTGGCTCGAGCCTGGGCCTCTCGAGCGCCACCAGCCTGATCGTGAGTGAAATCTGGGCCATCGGCGTCGAGGGCTGGATCTATTGGCTGTTTCTCGGCTCATCGTCACCCAGGCTGGCACTGAAGACGACGCTGGCTGCCAACGCAGCTTCGCTCGCGGTCGGCTACGGGCTGCGTCACTTGGGCTGGGTCTGAGCAACGCTCGAGCTAGCGCTGCCGCGCGAGCGCGCGAACGTCGAGCGGGCGCAGCAACGGCGCGCTCACCTCTCGCGTCGCGTTGCGGTCGACCTTGCCGCTCGACGTCAGGGGCAATCGGTCGAGGAACGCGACCCGGCGCGGCCATTTGAAGGAAGCGAGCTCCGCGGCGACGTGCCGCGCGACCGCCTCATCGCTCGGCGCTTCGCGGGCGACGATGGCGGCCGCGACCAGCTGCCCCCAGGTGTCATCGGGTACGCCGAACACGCACGCGGCCTCGACGCCCGGCAACGCGAGCAGCGTCTGCTCGATCTCCCTCGGGTACACGTTCTCGCCGCCGGTCACGATCAGATCGCTCCTCCGGGTGAACACATGCAGGCGTCCCTGCTCGTCGAAGCGCCCGAGATCGCCCGTGGCGAGGAACCCATCCGGGAGAAACGGGTCGGCGTGGGCTCCCACGGGGAAATACCCCGACATCAAGGCGCCGCCCCGCACCTGGATCTCCTCTCCGTCGACACGGACCTCGAACCCCGACAGCGCTTCACCGGCGCCGTGCTCAGGGGACGGCGGCGTGCCGTACTTCTGAGTCGTGACCTGGGAGCACGCTTCGGTGAGGCCATAGGTGGTCAACACGGGGACGCCCCGCTGCCGCGCTTCCGAAAGCAGCGAGGCCGGCGCTCCGGCGCCGCCGAGGAGGATGGCGCGCAGGCAAGGCGGCGGAGTCCATGGCGGCTCGAGGTCGAGCAACCTTCGCAGCACTGTCGGAACCAGCGACGCGATGGTCACCTGCTCGCGAGCCAGCGTACGGGCCAGGTTGCCGACGTGAGCGATACCGGCTTCCTCGATCACGACGGTGCGGCGCGCCAGCAAGCATCGAGTCACCACCGACAGCGCGCCCACGTGCGAAAGCGGCAGGCACAGAAGCCATCGATCTTCGGCGGTCCAACCCAGATTCCGGGCGCTCGCCTCGGCGGAGGCCAAGAAGGCTCTTCGTGACAGGATGGCGCCCTTGGCTCGACCCGAGGTCCCGGAGGTGTACAGAACGGCCAGGCAGCGTTCGTTCGAAACCGCGGACGTGACGACGGCCCCGCCCGATGTTCGACCGGCCGCCACGAGCTCGGAATAGCTAGCTTGGTCGAGGACCACGAGGGGCCGCACCTCCTCGAGGATCGCGCTCCGTTCGCGCTCCGTGAGGCGCGGATGGAGCAACACGAAGGGTTCCCCCATCTCGACGAGCGCGAGCAGCAAGTAGATCGTCTCGAGCGAGTTCGACCCGACCAGCGCGACGCGCGGTAGAGTGGCGGTACCGTCGAGACCGAGCCGTCGCAGACTCGCGATCAAGAGCTCGACCCGCTCTCCGACCTCGGCGAAGGTCACGCGCTCGCCGGACGCCGATGCAATCAGCGCGAGCCGACCTGGGGAGTCGCTCGCAGCCGCGAGGACCGAGAGGCTCATCGCTTGACGAGGGCCGTGTTGGTTTGGGTCCAGACCGCCTCGAAGAGCGGCGCCGCACCGTTGTCGGGGACCACGGCCTCGATCACGGTGCAACCCGAGGTGCGATAGGCGTGCGAAAGCGCGGCCTCGAGCTGGGTTCGGGTCTCCGCACGGGCATAACGCAGCCCGAACCCGCGCGCGGTCGGCTCGACCTCGAGCTGGTGCGGCGTCGTGATGTGCTCGATCACCCGACGCTCCACACCCGCGCAGGCGATCGGCAGCTGGTCGAAGATGCGACCGCCGTGATTTTGAATCACCACGATCACGAGCGGCTGATGCTCGACCCGAGCCGCGAGCGCGAGTCCAGACACATCGTGGAAGAAGCTCACGTCGCCGATCAGCAACCCTACCGGGTGCTCTCCAGCGCAGGCCGAGCCTGCGGCACCGGAGATCAAGCCTTCGATCCCGGCCGCCCCGCGTTGCGAGAGCACCACGAGATCCTTCGGCTCGGACGGGGCGAAGGTATCGACCAGGCGGATCGCGTTGCTATTGCCGACGAGCAGCGCCGAGCGATGGGGCGCGGCGTGAACCATCGCTCGCGCCGCAGCGGCCTCGTTGAGGGCGTCTCCGTCCGACTCGGCGACTCGAGTCGCCACGCGCGCGCTCTCGTGGTCGGCCGCGCGCCAGAGCTCGAGCCACGCTGACGTCGCGCCGATTTCACGCGGCCCGAGCCGGTCCGCGAGCTGGCGGGCAGCGTGCTGAACGTCAGCGACCAGGTGCACCGTGGCCCGGTTGAACGGGTCGTGCCAGCCGTGGGGCGCGAGCACGAGGTTCGGCACGTCGAGGTGCTCGGAGCAGAAGCGTTCGAACCCCGTCGAGACTGGAAAGCCGCCTATCTGCACGACGAGGTCGGGCCGTGCCTCCCGGCGAAACTCGGCGCTGCGCAAGATCGGGTCGAACGCGTCGACGTACACGCAACCAGCGGGACGCTCCCCGGCGAAGCGCAGCTGGCTCGCCGCCTCCGCCAGGATCGGAAAGCCAGCGTTCGTGGCGAGCCGAAACAAGGCCTCGCGCGCGGCGCACTGCTGCGCAGGCGCTGGCCCAGCGATGATCAAGCCGCGGCTCGCGCTGCGGATCGCGCGAACAGCGGTGTCGAGCCCGCTAGCATCGAGCGCGAGCTCCGGCCAATGCATCGACGTGATCGGCTCGGCGAGGAGACGAGTCACCGAGCTGCCGAGCTCGCGCCCGTGGTCGGTCCTGGCGGGCATCGGTTCGAGCGGTTTGCGCGCGCGCCCGTTGATGTGCACGGCCCCCGGGTTCGGCCACTGAGACCGGGCCACGGCCTGGGCCGCGATGCGGCGCACCGAGCGCAGCGCGCCTCCGCTCGCATCGGGAGTGCCGAGCTCGAAGAACGCGCGCGCGTGATCGCCGAAGAGCTTGATCTGATCGATGGTCTGCGAAGCCCCGCATTGCTGCAGCTCGAGAGGACGATCCGCGGTGAGGATCACCACCGGTGTGTACGAGCAGGCGGCCTCGATGACCGCGGGCAGGTAATGCGCTCCAGCCGTACCCGACGTGCAGATCAAGAGACTCGGCCGGCCGGTGACGCGCGTGAGGCCCAACGCGAAGAAGGCCGCGCCACGCTCGTCCATGGCGTCGTGACAGCGGAGGCGAGAGTTCCTGGCCGCGGCTACCACGAACGGGGTCGATCGCGAGCCGGGGCTGATCACCACGTCGGTGATGCCCGCGTCCGCGAGGCTTCCGAGGAGCAGCGTGGCCCAGTCGGTGAGCAGGTTCTCGGGTGTCGTTGTCACCGGTCGAACTCCCTGTCCTCGAAGAGGCGCGCTAGCGCGTACATCGGCTCGTTGACGCTCGCCCAGGAGGAGAGCTCCTTCATGGCAGCGAGCCAGCTTTCGATGCGGGGGTACGCCTCGAACCTGCACCCGATCAGGTGCCCGGCGGTCACGAGACAACTCCCGAAATAGTCGGCGATGGTCACGGTGTCGCCGGCGACGTAGCGGTTACGGGCGAGGTAGTGAGTATCGAGCAGGCCGAGCCAGACCCTCGCTCTTGCTTTCCCCCACGCGACGGTGCCGGCGTTGAGCTCATGGGTCGGTCGCCGGTGACGCGGGAACAGCTGCGGAAACACCCAGTTGTGGCCGTACTCGCGCAAAAATTGCGTATTGAACCAGTCCATCGCCTCGTCGACTCGCGCCCGCCGGCGCAGCTCGCGCGGGTACTCGCGGAGCTCGAACTTCGCAGCCAGGTACTTGAGGATCGCGGAGCTCTCGGTCAATCGGAAGTCACCGTCTTCCAGCATCGGGACGAGGCGGTTCGGGTTCAAAGCCGTGTATGCATCCTGACGGTGTTCGCCAGCGAGCAGGTCGACGACCTGCTCCTTCACCGGGAGCGCGTGCTCGGCGCTGAACAGGCGCACCGGGCGGCACATCGTGGAGGCGGGGTGGATGTAGAGCTTCATCATTTGTATCCGAAGAACAGCGCCTCGTGCGCAGGCAGCGGAACGGTGCGAAGGTTCTTGAAACCGGCACGAGTCAAGAAGCCGCGAATGCGCGCCGGGCTGAAGAAGCGCCCGTGTCCGTTGGCCAGAAAGAGGAAGTACGAACTGAAGACGCCGGTCGACACCGGACCGTCTTCGTCGTCGTCGAGCACGGGCGTGTAGACGCACACTGCCTTACCAGGTTCGAGCGCCTCGTAGGCACGCCGTAGGACCGCGACGCTGCGCTCCTCACCGAAGACACCGAACATGTGGCAGAGCGTGATGCAGTCGAACCCACGCGGGATCCCGTCCTCCAGAAGGTTGCCGCCTACGGTGTGGAGACGCGCCGCGTGCGGCGATTTTTCGAAGTTGAGACGGGCGAGCTCCACGACCTTGGGAAAGTCGAACACCGTGACGTCGACGTTGGGATGATGCTTCGCCAGAGCCATGGCCATGCTGCCGCTGCTGCCTCCGACGTCGATAACCTTCTGGAACGACGAGAAGGCGGGGTTGGCGGCGACCTCTTCCTTGTTCAGAGAGGTGACGGCCTTCATGAAATCATCGAAGAACGTGAGCTTCTCGGGCTGGAGCGAGATGGCCTGGTAGAAGCTCTCGACCTCTCCCAGGGTCTGGTAGAGCCCGATCGGCCGATCTCGTTTGACGGAGTCGAACAACCAGTCCGAAGCTGGCCGCACGAGGTGCTCGTTGAAGGCGACCCATTTCACGAAGAAGCCGTCGTTGAACTCGGGTTGGACGATTCGCTCGAGGTACGGATCGTTGTAGAGCTCGTCTCCAATGCGGCGGATCAACCCGAGGCTGCCGAGCCCTACGAGCAAGACATCGCAGCTGTGCTCGGTAAGGCCGAGCGCCTCTCGCACCTCGCGCGGCGTGCAGCCCGGATGCTCCTTCAGGTACGGAAACAGCCTGAGCTCGTACGCCGTGCGCACCATCTGAAACGCGACGTTGCCGAGCAGCGGGACCGAGAGCCGCTCCGGCCGTGCCAGCAGACTCGCGAGCACGCGCCGTGCCCGCTGCACTGGGCTCCCCGGCGCGGGCAGCGCGTCCGTCAAGGAGCCTACCGGGGCGAGGTCGGCAATGAAACGATCGAGCCCGAGCTTCAGACGCTTCAACACGGATGACGACGACATGCGCATTCCCTTAGCGACCGACGTGGGCGACGTCGATGTCGGTCCATTGCAAGAGGTCCACGAGATTGAAACGCCCGTCGTGATGCCAGTGAACCGGCGGATAGGTCATCGAGCCGAGCGGGCAGAAGCGAACGACGCCGAGCCGGCCGAGCCGTTCGGCAAACGAGAGCGCCCGACGCTGATCGAGCGCGTAGCCGACCGTCTGGAGATACGGCTTGATGGGTATGACCAGGGATTCGACCTCGTCGAGATCCTGCACCGGGCAAATGCGGATGGTCCGGTTGAGACACGAGGCCTGAAAGGTCGCCTCCGGGTCCAGGATGACCGTCCAGTCGGTTCCCGGCGCGCTCGCGAACAGCTGCACGTCGTCGTTCTCCATCTCCCTGAACTCGTAAGTGGCGCGCATACGATGGATCGCGACGGACTCCGCCGGCGAGATCACGCCGCGAGGCACGCGACGATTGAACGACTCCATCTCGCGTGCGACCGCCCCGGCAAACGCGCGCGCGGTCGCGCCGTCCGATTCGACGAAGATCACGTGAGGACTCAAGCAGCCCTGCTGATCGAGGAACGACACGTCGGTCGCCACGCGCCGCGCCGTCTCCTCGTGGGTGTCGTGGGTCAGGCGTTCGCGGCCCACGACACCGAAGCTCAGCTTGTGGCCGTAAAAGAGCGCGCGGGTCGGCAGCTCGACCTGCGTGGCCAGGTCTTGAATCGTGGCCTCCGAACCGTAGCCGATGACCCAGTCACTTCCGTTGAAGGCGGCACCCTGCACGTCGCGGTTCCCGCCCTTCCAGTAGACGATCGCGAGGCATTCACCGATCTCCGGTGACACCTCGGCGAGGGTACGGGCGAACAGAGAAGGAAACAGCGGCTCCTCCGAAGGCACCTTTCCTAGACTCGCGGACTTGACCAAGAGCGCATAGACGAGGCTGAACGCAGGCAACCCGGCCACGTTGCCAGAGAACACATGCGTGACGAGCCTCGGGCCAAAGGCCTTGGACAGACCCGGCAGGCCACGGCGACGCCGAAACCCATCCAAGT
>JAEZYO010000651.1 GCA_023419055.1 Pseudomonadota bacterium
AGGCAGGGCGGTTACCTTTTCCTCACTCGCAGCGCGGAGCAGGCTCGGACCCTGAGCGAGAGCGTGGAGCTCCAGCGCCGCGCAGGGCTCGCGAGTGAGCTCGTGAAGCCAGACGACCTCCGGCGGATCGTGCCGGAGCTCGAGCCCGAGGGCGTCGAGCTCGCGAGCTACAACCCGGACGATGCGGTGGTGTTCCCCTGGCCGTTCGTGTGGGGCTACGCGCAGGGCGCCGAGGCGCTCGGCGTCACGGTCCATCCTTTCACGCGCGTCACCGCCATCGACGTCGAGGACGGCCGCGTCGCGAAGGTTCGCACCGAGCGCGGCGACGTCGCCACGCGCCTGGTCGTGAACGCGTGCGGCGCCTTCAGCCCCGAGCTCGCGCGCCTCGTGGGGCTCGAGCTCCCGACTCACCCCCACCGTCACGAGATTTGCGCGAGCGAAGCGCTCAAGCCCTGGCTCGTGCCGCTGGTCGCCGATCTCTCGAACGGCCTCTACTTCTCTCAATCGATGCGGGGCGAGCTAGTGGGCGGCATCAGCAACGAGCGCGTGCCCGCGGGCTCGAGTCAGGCCTCGTCCGCGCGGTTCCTGGCACTCTACGCGCGCGCTCTCTCGCGCCTCTGCCCGGTGCTCGGCTCACTCAAAATCGTCCGGCAGTGGGCGGGGCTCTATGACCTCTCGCCCGACCACGCGCCCATCGTGGGGCCGGTCGACGAAATCTCGGGCTTCTGGCTCTCGAGCGGCTTCATGGGGCACGGCTTCATGATGGCCCCCATCGTCGGGCGGCTGCTCGCGAAGAGCATCGCGCGGCAAGAGCTCGCGCCCGAGCTGGCCGACTGGAAGCTCAGTCGCTTCCGCGCGGGTGTAGTGAGCGCCGAGCGCATGATCATCGGGTGACACGCCTGGCGCGTCGAACCGCGGGACCAAAGCGGGCTCCGTCGGGCGAAAAACCTCGGAGTTTCAGGCGCTTCGTTTCAAATTGACACAACGCGCCACGTTTCTGGCTTGCGTTGACAGCGGACGTCCGGGCAGCGTACGTTCCTCTCTTGCGCGGGAAGGCGGGGAAAGTTGAAGCGCCTCCGACGCTTCCCCGCCTTGTTGCCGCCCCCATTCCCCTCAACCGCTCATCCGCTCCGGGAGGAATCCCAAGCGTACCTCGCGTGCGATCGCGTCACTCATTCGCTCGTTGATGCTCGGGACTGCAGCCCCTGCCACCGCCGCCGTCATGCTCACGACGTTGGTCGGCTGCAAAGACGAAAGCCAACCGGAATACTGGGTCGACAAGCTCAGTGAGCCGAGCTGGCGCGGCCGCGCCGTCGCGCGCCTTCAGCAGTTCTTCGAGGACGCCGTCACCAAGGCGAACAAGGACATGAAGGCCCCGGAGGTCCAGGACTTGATCAACAAGTCCGTGGAACCGCTGACGAACGTCTACAAGGACGCGTACGCGGATCTCGACACCAAGACGCGCGTCGCGCTCATCAAGCTGCTCGCCGACTACCGCGACAAGCGCACCGAGCCGGCGTTGAAGAAGGCATTCGAGGAGTTCGCGAAGAGCCCGCGTACCAGCAAGGACGACGCGGACATCAAGTGGGCCGCGCGCGCGAACGAGGACCTCAAGCTCGACTCCCTCGCGGATCCGATGCTGCAGGCGTTCTTGAAGATGCGCACGAGCACGATGCTCGGCGGCATCGTGTACCGCGACTTGAACGAAGCCATGGTCGCCGTCTCCGCCAAGTCCTGGGCAGGACCGCTCAGCGGCGTGCTCGAGAAGCCGATGACGCCGCCGAGCAGCAAGGACAAGGAAGTCGCCGACGACTACCGCGATCAGCTGTTCTGGCAGACGACCGCCGCCGAGGTGCTCGGGAGGATCGGCGATCCCTCCGCGGTCCCCGCGTTGATAAAGGTGATGGTCGATCCGGGCAAGGCGGACGTGCAGGCGACGGCGCTCCTCGCGCTCGTGAAGCTCGGCAAGCCGGCCGCGGACGCTGCGACCAAGCTCCTCAAGAGCGAGGACACCGCGCTCATCGATTTCTACAAGAGCCGCGTGAAGGAGCTCGGCGGGCAGGAGCCGAAGGGCAGCCCGCACGTCGCGACCGCCGCGCTCATCCTCGGAACCATCGGTCGCGCCGACGCGCTCCCGGCCATGATCAGCGCGCTCCAAAGCGAGAAGGACGACGCCAACAAGGCGGTCATCGCTCGAGAGCTCACCAAGATCCCGGCGACGCCGGATTCGGTCGCGGCGTTCAAGAGCGTGTACGAGTCGCTCCCGGCAGACGCCGAGATCCCGCCGGGCGGCAAGGCGCTCGACCAGCTCACCGAGGCAGTCGGCTCGTTCCGCGATCCGTCCCTCATCGAGTGGCTGCTCGGCCGCGCCGAAGCGGCCAAGGGCGATGCGGACGACCGCAAGGCGCTCCAGGCCGCTATCGCCGTCACCGTGCTCAAGCTGGCCAAGCCGTCGCAGATGCCGCAAGCCAAGGCGGCCATCGACAGGTACGGCACCGACGTCGAGAAGGGCCTCTACGCGCAGGCCGACGCCGTGGTCAAAGAGTGCGGCGACAAGGCGGAGTGTTACGTGAGCGCCCTCCAGAAGGGCGCGTATCAGGACCAGAAGAACCAGTTCGCCGGCATCAAGGCGGGCTACATGGTCGCCATCCTCGGCAACGAGAGCACGCGCGACCAGCTCATCGCCGGACTCGACAAGATCACGAACGCCTCTCTCCGCTACGTCTCGGCCCAAGCGATCGACAAGCTGACGCCGAAGGGCTCGAAAGAGGTGTCCACGAAGCTGAACGACATCGTTCAGAAGAACTCGAAGAGCGCCGACCGCGACAAGGCGGCCGGTGACGCTCCGTTGAAGCAGGTCATGTACCGCCTCGACGGTCGCGCGGGCTGAGGTTCGACGTAAGAGCGCATGGCACGCCTGACGTTCGAGGTGCTCTCTGGCTCCTCCGCCGGGCGTGTCATCGAGCTCGATTCCGAGCTGGTCCGCATCGGGCGTGCCCCCGGCAACGAGGTCACGCTCGACGATCTGCACGTCTCCGGTGAGCACGCTCGCGTCACGCTGGGTGACGAGATCGAGCTCGAGGATCGCGGCAGCACGAACGGCACTTGGGTGACGCGGGGAGAAGAGCGTCACTCGTTGAACGGCGAGCGCCGGCGTATGGCGCTCGCCACGGGAGACGTCGTCGAGCTCGGTGGGCTCGGTGACGAAGGCACACGCCTCCGCGTGAGCCTCGAGGGCGAGCCCGACACCGCGCAGATCGTCTCGGTGAAGCCGCTCGGCGAGCTCGGGGAGGTCGCGGGCGGCGGGGAAGCCGCCGATCTCTTGAAGCAGATCGTGGGCTCGGCGCGCAGCATCGGCGCGAGCGAGGACCTCGAGCAGGTGGTCTCCGCGGTGGCCGACGCGGCGCTCTCGCTCGTTCCACGCGCGACCCACGCCACCGTCGCGCTGCGCGAAGAGGACGACACGAGCTCGACGAGCTTGGTCGCGGTCGTCACGCGGACTCGAGGCGCCGGCGGGCAGCCCGGCGCTCCCTCGGGGCCGGTCCCGGTGACGCGCAGCGTGGCGCGCAAGGTCTTGAAAGAGCGCGCGGTGGTCCTCGCCGCCGACGCGCCGAGCGAGGGCTTCACGAGCGAATCACTGCTCGGCGCGAGCATCCGCAGCACCATCGGCGTGCCGCTGTGGAAGGGCGACGAGATCCTCGGCGTGTTGCAGGTCGACAGCCGCGGCGCGCCAGCGCTCTTCCAGTCGCGCGACGTGGACGCGCTCGGCGTGCTCGCGGCGAGCGCCTCTCTGGCGGTCGCGAACGCGCGCCTCATCCGGCGCCTCTTGGCGGCCGAGCAGCAGCTGAAGAAGGAGAATCAATTCTTGAAGGGGCGCGAGCGCGCCCGCAGCGGCGAGGTGCGCCTGATCGGCGACAGCCGCGCCATGACCGATCTCCTGATCAAGCTCGACAAGGTCGTCGACACGCGAGTCAGCGTGCTGATCGAGGGAGAGACCGGCACCGGCAAGGAGCTCATCGCCTCGGCGGTGCACTACCGGAGCCGTCGCCGCGAGAAGCTGTTCGTCGCGCAGAACTGCGCGGCGTTTCCCGAGAACCTGCTCGAGAGCGAGCTCTTCGGCCACAAGCGCGGCGCCTTCACCGGCGCGACCGAGGAGAAGAAGGGGCTCTTCGAGATCGCCGATCAGGGCACGCTCTTCCTCGACGAGATCGGCGAGATGCCGCTCCCGCTCCAGGCGAAGCTCCTGCGCGTGCTGCAAGAGGGCGAGATCCGCCCCATCGGCGCGACGCAGGTGAAGAACGTCAACGTTCGCATCGTCGCGGCCACGAACCGGAACCTCGAGGCGGAGGTCGCGGCGGGCCGCTTCCGTGAAGATCTGTACTACCGGCTCAAGGTGTTTCCGATCCGCGTTCCGCCGCTCCGCGAGCGTCGCGAAGACGTGCGCCCCCTCGCGCTCTATTTCCTGGAACGCTACATGCGCGAGATGGGAAAGGCGGTAGCCGGCCTCTCCCAAGAGGTGCTCGAAGCGCTCCGCTCCTACGACTGGCCAGGCAACGTGCGCGAGCTGGAAAACGAGGTGCAGCGGCTCGTCATTCAGGCCGAGCCGGGCGCGATCGTCGGCCCCGAGCTCTTGAGCTCCGAGATCCGCCAGGTGGAGGGCGTGATCAACGAGGCCGGCGCCGAGAAGGGCGCGCTCAAGGATCGCGTCGAGCAGGTCGAGAAGTTCATCCTTCTAGAAGCGCTCCGCGAGCACAACAACAACAAGACCAGCGCCGCGAAGGCACTCGGCATCACGCGCGAAGGCCTGCACAAGAAGCTGAAGCAGCTCGGGATCGGGTAGGCGCGTGTCGAAGTCGATGCGCGCCACGTGGCTCGTCGCAGCGGCGCTCGCCGCCTGCTCACCCGCGAAGACCAGCAAGCCCCTGCCGAAGGCGCCGTCCGCTCCGCGGCCCGCCGCGACGGCCGCGCCGCGACAGGCGCCGAAGAGCGAGCTCGAGCAGCGGCTCGCCGAGCTCGCTGACGAGCGCACGCGGGAAGAAGCGCTCGCTCGCCTCGAGGCGATGTTCGAAAAGGCCCTGCTCGACTCCGAGCAGGATCGATCCCGCGACCCCGCGAAGCGCTTCATCGACGCGAGCGTGGCGCGCCTCACCGAGCTCTACGTCGAAAACGACGCGACGATTCGAGCGGGGGGTCGCGCGTCTTTGCTAAAGCTCCTCGATCGTTTCGAGGATCCTCGCAGCGAGCCTGCCTTGCGACGAGCCTTCGAGGCGTTCGCCGCGAAGCCGGACGACCTGCGCCAGCTCATCGACCTGAAAAAGCTCGTTCGCGCCAGCGCCCGCTTGCGCGTGCCCGCGCTCGACGCGCCGATGCTGCAGGCGTTCCTCGCGCTGCGCGCCGGGACGCAGAGCAGCCTGCTCGCTCAGGACCTCGAGGTCGCTCTGTTTGCGACGCGCTCAGCGGCCTGGGCCGACTCCTTGATCCCGTTGCTCGGAGCGGAGCTCCCGGATGGGCCCACCGGAGACGAGCTCGGGTCGGAGGCTTACCAAGACCAGCTCTTCTGGCAGTCGACCGCTGCCCGAGTCCTCGGCCAAATCGGCGATCCCCGCGCGGTCGATCCTCTGTTCGCGGTCTTGCTCGCCCCGAAGAAGCTCGCGTTGAAGCGCGACGCCCTGCTCGGGCTCGTCAGCCTCGGAGCCCCGGCGCGGACCACCGCCGTTCGCCTTCTGCAGCGAGGCGGCGAAGCCGCGCGGACAGCGTCGGAAGTACTCGGGATGTCAGGGCACCCGGACGCGCTGCCTCCACTCCTCGCTGCGTTGCGCATCGAGAAGGACCCCACCGCGCGCGCGTTCTTCGCGCTCGCGCTCACCAAGCTGCCGGCGACCCCGGAGGCCATCGCTGCCTTCCAAAAAGCCTATGAGTCGTTGCCGCCCAAGACTCTGCTCGAGCCCGGCGTACCCGCACACGAATCGCTCGCCAGCGCGGCCTCGCTCTTCTTCGATTCGCGCCTGGTCGGGTGGCTCCTCGCTCGCGCCGACGCGGCCCCGAAGGGCGCGCGCCAGAAAGCGCTTCGCTCCGCCCTGCTCCAAAGCGCGCTGCTACTCGCCCGATCGCAAGAGCTCCCGAGCGTGAAAGCGGCGCTCGACCGCTACGGGGAGGAAAAGGAACGGACCATCCACGACCAGGTCGCGCCGCTCCTTTCGCGCTGCGGCGAAGACACTCGTTGCTACCTCGCCGAGCTCGACGAGTCCGTGGCGCCTGGCCCCGCCGAGTGCAGAGGAGTCAAGGCGGCCTGGATGCTCGGCGTCGCGGGGGACGTCGCGTCGCGAGATGGCATCGTCGAGCGGCTTCGCCGATCGGACCATCTGGAAGGCCTCATGGCCTCGGCGTTCGCGCTCGACCGCCTCACGGCGCTGGACTCGAACTCGGTCGCCGAGAAGCTCGAAGCCGTGGTGACGGCAGGCCATTGGTCGCGCGACACGGTGCGACGAGTTCTCAGCTCACCGAGCGCTCCGCTGCGCGACGTGATCGCCCGCCTGCGCGGGCGGGCGCGCTGAGATTCTCGTCGAAAGTTCGCCTTGTCCGGGGCGCCGAGCGGCTCAATAGTTCGCGTCATGACGCGCTCGACTCTCCTCGCCTCTCTCCTGCTCCTCTCCTGCAGCAAGGCCGAGCCGGTGCCGCCCGAGCAGAGCGCCCGCCTCGAGCTCGGCAAGCCCGAACCGGGCGCGAGCGCGACCGCTGCGGCTCTCGCGAGCGCGGGCGCGGTCGATCGCTTGCCGGGCCCGCCGAGCGATCAACCCGCGCTGCTCGACGTCGGGGCGCCCGCGCCGAACCTCGAGGCCATCGCGCACAACGGCGAGAAGGTGAAGCTCTCGGATCTCAAGGGCAAGCCCGTAGTCGTCTACTTCTACCCGAAGGACAATACGCCCGGCTGCACCGTCGAAGCGCAGGAGATTCGCGATCTCTGGAAGGAGATCAAGGGAACGCAAGCAGTCGTGATCGGCGTCTCGACCGACGACGAAGCGTCGCACCAGGCGTTCGCGCAACAGTACGATTTGCCCTTCTTGCTCGTGCCGGACGAAAAGGGCCAGATCGCTGCGAAGTTCGGAGTCCCTCTCGTCAACGGCAAGGCTCGCCGGGTCACGTTCGTGATCGGCAAAGACGGCGCCGTCGCGCGGGTGTTCCCCGACGTGAAGCCCAAGGGGCACGGGCAGGAAATCCTGGAAGCCGTGAAAGCAATCTGACGACTACTGGATGCCGTACTCGCGCAGCCGTCGATAGAAGGTGCGGCGCGGGATCCCGCTGAGCTCCGCCGCCTTGACTCGGTTCCAGTTGCAGGCGCGCAGCGCCTCGATGATGCGCTCGCGCTCGTCGCGTCGGTGTTCGGAGACGGTGCCCTTGCGTTTGGGCTGCGGGCGCGCACCGCGCGGAGCGAGCGCTTCCGCGCGACGCTCGGGTGTCGCTTCGGGGGCGCCCTCCTCGGCTCCGAGATCCCACGCGTCCGGTAGCTCGAAATCTTCGGCCAGAAGCTCCGGCTCTTCGCTCATCACCCAGCCGTTCAGGAGCACGTTCTCGAGCTGCCGCACGTTGCCGGGCCAGTCGTAGTCCGAGAGCCGGCGCAGCGCGTCTCGTGAGACCGCGCGCTTCTCGCGCTTGTAACGAGCCGCGAAGATGCCGAGGAAGAAGTCGACGAGCTGCGGGATGTCGTCGCGCCGCTCCCGGAGTGGAGGGATGTGCACCTCGACGACGTGGATCCGGTAATAAAGGTCCTCGCGGAAGCGCCCGTCCTTCACCATCTCCGCGAGGTCGCGGTTGGTGGCGAAGATCAAGCGCACGTCCACGGCTTCCTCGTGGGTGCCGCCGACGGGGCGCACCTTGCGCTCCTGGAGCACGCGCAGGAGGCCCGCCTGCATCTTGGTCGGCATCTCCCCGATCTCGTCCAGCAAGATCGTGCCCCCGTCACAGTCGCGGAACAGGCCCTTTCGCTCGCGATCGGCCCCGGTGAAGGCCCCGCGCACGTGGCCGAAGAGCTCGCTCTCGAGCAGGTTCTCCGGAATGGCGCCGCAGTTGACGCCGAGCATCTTGGCCTTGTTGCGCGCCGAGGCCTGGTGGATCGCGCGCGCCACCATCTCCTTGCCGGTGCCGCTCTCACCCGTGATGAGCACGGGGACGTCCGTCTCCTTGATGCGATCGATGAGCGCGTACACGCGGCGCATCGCAGCGCTGGTCCCGACGAGCCCGTGATAGCCGAAGTGACCGTACAGGGTCTCGCGCGCGTCCTTCAGCTTCTGTCGCGTGCGCTTGAGCTGCTCGGTGCGGTCGCCGAGAAGCTCGCGCAAGCGTTGCTGCGCCTCTTCCAAGCTACGGTTCGCCTCCGCGAGCTCGTCGGCCCGGCGCTGGTTCTCCGAGATCAGCCGCGCGTTCTCGAGCGCGATGGCGACCTGATCGGCGAACGCCTGGAGCGTCGGCACCTCCCGCTCGAAATGGGCGCCGCGCCGGGCGCGCGTCTCGACGTAGAGCGCACCGATCGCCTTCCCCGAAGGGGAACGGATCGGGACGCACGCCACCGACTCGAGCATCATCTGATGAACGGAGGCGAAGCTCTTGATGTCGTCGTTGCCACGCGCGTCGACGGCCACTACCGGGTTGCCGCTCTCGATCACCTGCCGCGCGATGGAGCGCGAGAAGTCCGCGTGCGCCTCGTCGCCCTCACGCGTCCGCGACGTGTAGACCTCGAGCTCGCCGTCGGCTTCCTCGAGCAGGACGAAGCCGCGCTCCGCCCGCGCGAGCTCGACGGCGTAGTCCGTGACGCGCGCGGTGAGGCGGCCCACGTCGAGCTCGAACGTGAGCTCGCTGTTCACTTCGAGGATCCGCGAGAGCTTCTGCTCGAGCGGCGTCGCGCTCATCTGCGAGACCGAGCTCGCGCCTGAGCGGATGGTGGGCGACTGCGAGATCCCGGAGGCGAGCTGCGGCCGGATCGGCGCGTTCCAGGGCGAAAACTCGGTCGCCGCCACGCCGATGGCCGGTGGCATCAAGGCGCGGAGCTGCCGGCGCCGCGGATCGTTCCAGTAGACCTCGCGCAGATCGCGCGGCAAGCGCGCCCCGATCTCTTCGAGGACGCCGAGCGCCTCCTCGCGATCGCGGCGCGCCATGAACGGCTGCCCCGCGGCTTCGACCAGGTTCGCTCGAAGCTCGAGCGCCCGCCAAACCCACTCGCGCTGCCCCGTCTCGCGCGCCGCCCTGAGCGCGTCGTCGAGCCCGCGCCGCGCCTCGGCGTCGTCGTGGGACAGCTCGGCCACGCGCGCGTTCGCGAGCAGCAAGAGGGGCTTGTGGGAGGACGTGTCGCGCAGCTCCGCTCGCGCCACGTTGAGGCGCTGACGGATCCCGTCGAGATCCGGGTGAGCGGCCCGCGCCGCCACGAGCACGGCCTCGAGCCGCGCCTCGGCCGCGTCCACGCCGCGCCCGAGCGCTTCGTACGCCGCGGCGCAGACGTCGTAGAGCCTCACCGCCTCGTCGCTCTGGCCCTGGCGGGCCGCGAGCTCCGCCGAGAGGCCCGAGAGCTGCGCGCGCATCACGGCAGGCAGCTCGGCGCGCCCCTCCTCGAGCGCCTCGATGCTCGCGGCGGCGCGCGCGAGGCGTCCGAGGTAGAGATCGGTGTTTGCCAGATTCAAGAGCGCCTGACGCGCGGTGAGCCTGCGCCCGGAGCGCCGCCCCATGTCGACCGCCGCCTCGAAGCGCTCGATGGCGCCCGCGATGTCGCCCTTGATCTTCAAGAGCCCGGCCAAGTTGAGCAGCACGCTCCCGAGCATGCCGGCGTCGCTCGCTCGCTCCGCGGCGAGGATCGCGCGCTGGTAGACGGCCCCCGCCTCGTCGTTGCGCTCGGCGCGCTGGAGCGCGAGACCGAGCGACGCCAGGCCGAGCGCCTCGAGCCGCGGCTGGGCGAGCGAGACGGAGAGCTCGACCGAGCGCTCGAGCTCGGGGATCGCTTCGTCGGTGCGACCGACCAGGGACAGCGCGAGCCCGCGATACGCAGACGCTTCGGCCGCGAGCGCGCTCTCGGCGGTCGCGAGCGGCGCGAGCAGGTCGAGCGCCTTCGCGTACTCACCCACACCGACGTTGGCGCGCGCGACGTAGAGCGCGTGCTGCTTTTGCTCGAGCTCGGTCGCCGCCGGCAGCGCGTCGCGAGCCTGCTCGAGGCGGGCGAGCGCCGAACCCGACTCCCCGAGCGCGAGGTGGAGCCGCGCGGAAGCGACCGCGAGCGCGACCTCGCGCGACGGGTCACCGCTCTCCGCCGCGGCGAGCGCGGCCTTGGCGTCCGTGAAGCGACCGTGATCGAGGAAGTAGACGGCGCGCTCGAGCGGGTCCTCGGGGAGGGTCGACCGCACGTCGGCGCCGCTGAGCTTGCGCTCGACGTCGGCCGTGGACGCGACGGCGTCGCTCGCGATGAGTCGCACGAGGCGGCGAAGCTCACCAGGGCGGCGCCCCGACAGCTCGAGCACCCGTGAAAGCAAGCGCTCGGTGAGCGACGGGATGGCGCGGCGCACGAGCTCGCGCGCAGCGCGCTCGTCGAGCGGCGGCACTTCGAAGCGGCGCGTCACCTCACCGAAGCGAGCGCCGCCGACGAGCACGAGCCTCGCCCCCTCGGCGCGCGCCTTCTCGAGCAGCGCGAAGCTGTCCGCGTCGAGCGCGTCCGCGTCGTCGACCAGGACGAGCAGCCCCGCGCGATCGTGCCCCTCGAGCTCCGCGCTCACGAGCAGCGGCGTGGCGGCGTCATCGACGTAGGCGAGCGGGTGCCCCTGCACTCCGAGCGACCACGCCAGGCGCCGGAGCAGCGCGCTCCGCCCGGACGACGGCGGTCCCTCGATGCGCAAGAGCCCGCCCGGGCCGATCGAGAGCGCACTATCGAGGAGCTGCGCCGCGGTGCCGTCGGTTCCCACGACGGGCCAAACCACGTCGCTTTCGCTCTCGGGCGCCGGGGCCGCGAGGCCGGCCGCACGCCTGAGCGCGCTCGCGAACTCGTCGACGGACGGATAACGCTCGTCGGGCGCTTCCGCGGTCGCGCGGCTCGCAACGTGCAGGAGCTCTCGAGCGCCTGGCGGGGCCGGTCGGGTGCGAGTCGAGGCGAGCGCCTCGTCGAGCGCCACGCCGAGCGCGTAAACCTCCGCGCGCACGGTGAGCGGCGCGCCTTGAAAGAGCTCGGGCGCTGCGTAGCGCGGCGTGAGCCCCTCGGCGGGAGCTCCGCCTTCGCGCCAGGGCGCCGCGAGCCCCAGATCCACGAAGGTCGTGCGCCCGCCGGCTTCGACGATGATATTCGCAGGCTTCACGTCGCCGTGCAGGAGGCCGGCGCGATGCAGCACCGTGAGCTGCTCCGCCGCGCGCGCGAGCGACTCGAGCAGTCGTTCGAGCTCCGCCCCTCCGGAGATCAGCTGATCGAGGCTCTCGCCCTCGACCAGCTCTCTCAGCATGTAGGGGCGCCCCTGCTGCGGCAGCACACCGAAGCGCACGACGCGCGGCACTCCGAGCCCTTCGAGGCCGGAGAGCGAGGTGGCCTCGCGCACGAGCGCCGCCATCTCGCGATCGCTCGCCTCCAAAGCCAGGAGCTTCAGCGCGTACTTGCGCCGCGTGTAGCGGTCCCGCACCGCCCACACTTCGCCCCCGCCGCCTTTCCCCAGGCGCGCGAGCGGCTCGTATCGAGAAGGGAGCTCGCTCACGCGCTCAGAGGCCGTAGTCGGCGCCTACACCGAAGAAGAACTGACCGAGGCCGATCCCCACATCGAGGCGGCCGACGAAGTTCCGGTGCGGCTTGTAACGAAGGCCGGTCTGGAACGCGAGCCACGGCATGATGATGGGCTTCGAGCCGCCGTCCGCCCAGCTCGGCTCCGAGTAGTTGTTGTAGTGATCGTTGTCGCCCGTGCAGTACTGCGGGTTCGGATTCCCGACGGCGACGCACGGCGAGTAGCCGCCCGGGCCGTTCGGATCGGGGTAGGCCTGCTCCCGGATGAGATCGCCCCAGACGAAGCCGAAGCCGGCTCCGATGCCGTAGTTCACCGCGACCTCGGGGCTGAAATCGTGGCTCCAGAGGAAATCGGCCGTGAGGTAGAGCACCTTGATGTTGCTCTCCACGATCTCCCACGCGTCCTCCGGATCGCTCGACGACTTGATCGGCGTCGGATCCATGCCGTAACCCGTGTAGGTGACAGCGAAGTTGTATTCGAAGTTGTCCTTGCGAATCGCAAACTCGGGCCCGAACGAGTTCGCGTACACGGTGGTCCCGCCGTCGGCGCCGAACACGCCGAACATGAACTTCGGGACGATGATCCCGCGATAGCGCAGGCCCACGAACATGTAGCTCTTGCCCTCGCGCTCGATCGGCGAGCTGAGCTCGTCGGCTTCCGCGGCCGCAGCGTTGGCGACCGCCGCGTCGCTCTCCCCTTCGGGCTTGTCCTCGGTATCCGAGTCCGTGGCGACAGTGTCTGTCGTTTCCTCACCCGCGGCGGCCTCGGAGTCCTCCGCAGCGGTTGCAGGGTGAACGTAAGCAAGGCCAGAGAAGATAACCGCTGCCGGTAAGAGGAAACGTGCGCGCATGACCCGAAGACCTTCCGTAAGAACCCCCGAGATGGCGGGGGCGAGAACCGGGCCGGATAGTGCCATGGCACAGTGCCACCAGGCAAAGTGAACGTGAAATCGGCCAGAGTCTGGAGGGGTGATGGCACAGTCCACCGCCGTTCGACTCGAGCTGACAACACCCTGGCTGGAATCGCCAGACCTCAGCACTCAGGTGCAGTAGCGAAAATGAAGGTCGTGGCTCCGCGCTCCGTCTCACTCATGGTTCTCGGGCAGAGACGAAAGCCGTCGCGTCGAGAGGAAACTCCCGAGGTAGACCGAGGAAAGCGCATGTAAGAGGGTGCACTCCCGATTTCGAGGTGCCCGTCTGAATGTCGTTCGCTCTTCGGCACGACCTATGCTGGAGTTGAGTGCAGATGCTGCACTACCTCCGCCCTTTGCTCTTGGCGTCCCTGCTCGGGGTCGGAGCTTGCGGGGGTCACTACGTGACTCGTGGCGCTGACCTGTTCGAGGACGGCCGTTACGTCGAGGCGGCCGAGGTCTTCGAGCGCACCCAGCACCGTCTCGCGGCCTCCACCCCGGACGAGCAAGCTCGCTACGGCCTCTACCGCGGTGCCACCCTGTTCGTACTGGGTGACTTCGCCCATGCCGAGTCCTGGTTGAGCTACGCCTCCGAGGTCGAACGCGCTCACCCGGGCGCGCTCGATGACGACGAGCGGAAGTACCTCGAACGCGTGCGCCTCGCCGTCGACGCGCGTTACCGCGGGCTCCCGAAGAACTCGGAGACCGCCGTCGCCGCGTCCCAGCCTGCGCCGACACCCGACGCCGGCGAACCCTCCGCGGTCGCTCCGGCACCGACCGAATCGAGACCGGTTCAGCAACGGTCTCTGATCGGGCCCTGAGCCTTCGTCATTCGCTCGCGCTAACAGTACCCGCGCGGGTCACGTCGAAGGTGAAGCTGCGCTTCTTTTCGAACGCGCCCGACGAACGTCAGGGTTCGGTCGGTGTGAACGTCAGGGTTCGGTCGGTGTGAGGTCGAGGGGGTTCGAAGGCGAGCCTGTGTGCACGGCGCCGTCGCCGATCCAGTACATGTACGGGTTCGCGCAGGCGCCGTCGAGCAAGGCGTCGAAGCGCAGCAGCCCGCCCGGCGTAGCGTCGAACGTGACCCCGTCGAAGTCCGAACCCGTCAGCCAGCTCAAGTGGAGCGCGCCGTCCAATTCACGAGCCAGCGCGTCGCCAGCCTCGAGATCTTCGCCCGTGAAGTCGGACAAGGTGTCGCCCTCCTCGGGCCAGATGAGGATGTCCCACGCGCAGTCGTACCCGCTCTTCAGGGTGTCGCAGCTGGTACGCACGTGCCACTCGCCGTCGCCGAGGTACTCCATCAAGAGACCGACCCCCTGCCCGGCATCGAGCTCGAGCTCTGCCCCGGTGTCGATCAGCGCTTCTCGCGGCTCGCCGCAAGCGTAGCTGTCATAAGGGCCCTGACTGCTCTCGCCGCCGTAGCCGCAACCCACCACGAGCCACGCGAGCACCACCGACGCCTGTCGCTTCATTCAACGCCTCGATCCGTGAACCGCAGACGGCGACATTCTATGCGCCGGGGAGACGGAGCGCATCGGGGCGCTGGAGCGGCTCGGGGAAATCGAGCGGGTCGGCGCGACTGAGCGCACCGACGGCGCCACCGAGCGGCTCGGGGCGATTGAGCGCACCGGCGGAGCCACCGAACGGGTCGGGGCGATTGAGCGCACCGGCGGAGCCACCGAGCGGGTCGGGGCGATTGAGCGCACTGGCGGAGCCACCGCGCGGGTCGGGGCAACGGGCGTGGTCGGGCGATGGGGGCTTCCCGGGCGCACCGCGGGGGAGACCGAGCGAACAGGGGGCCGATCGGCTTCTACCGTGCGGTCCGGCGTCACCGGCCGCGTGGTTGGCGCGATCGCGCGGGCGGGAGTTCCCGGCCGAACGGGTGCGACCCTCCTCGTCGCGGGAGCATTCGGCGTCACTCGATCAGCGGCGGGCGCGGTGGGCCGAGCGGTCGCAGCCGCCTCGTTACCGGATACGCGGGTGCGAGAAGGAGCGACCGCTGCCGCTCGGCGATCCGCCGTTCCGGGAGCGATGCGAGTCACGTCCGCGCGCGTCCTCGCAGGGCCAACGCTGGCCCCGGCATAGGCCCGAGCCCCTGCGCGAACATGGGGCGAAGGCCGAAGCGTGACACGCTCGGCAGGGACTGCGCGCGCCGGAACGCGCGCCATGCGCGGCGTCGGCGAGGCGGGCACGCGATAGCGTGGCGAGTGCGAGTGGTGCACGTGGTACGGACGCGAGTAGTAGGCGAGCCGGGTGACGAAAGCGCGATCACGCACGACGTAGTAGTTGACGTGCGCGTGGAAAGCGTACGCGCTCGGGCAGAACGCCCAGTAATAGTAGGGGGTGCCGTAGAACAAGACCGCCCTGCCATCGACCCAGATGTAGTCCGGCGGCAGTGGCGCCCAGCCTACGTACGCATAGGAGCCGGTGGGAACTCGGAAGCTCACCCACGCGGGCGCGTAACGATAGCCGGGGATCCATGCCCAGCCGGTCCCGGAAATGTAGACCCAACGGCCGTAGTGGTAGACGACCGGACCGAACGGGTAATCGCTCACCCACACCCAGTCGTTGCTGGTGGAGAGCGCCCAATGGCCTCCAGTCACGTACGGTGAGAAATTGTCTCCGACGACGTGCCGCGCCGGGATCCACACGGTGCCGTAAACCGGGTCTTGCACCCACGAGCCATAAGGATCGAGCGCGGGTCTGAAA